>DASTGK010000044.1:0-4548 GCA_035719085.1 Anaeromyxobacteraceae bacterium | reverse complement strand
GTGACGCACAAGCCGGCCCTGACCGGCAACGACCCGTACACCGTCCAGATCGACTGGGCCAACGACCCGGCCGCGACCGGCTTCGTCATCGAGCGGTCCGACACCGACGCGACCGACGCGGCGCCGGCCGGCAACTGGGCCGCCATCCCCGGCTCGCCGTTCACCTGGGTCGATCCGAACACCGGGGCCCACCGGCGCGACACCGGCCTCACGCCGGGGAGCATCTTCTGGTACCGCGTCACGCCGCAGGGGCTGACGCCCGCGGGGGCACCGAGCACGCCCAACCGCGTCGAGCTCGCCGGCCCGCCGAGCATCAAGGCGACCGGCAACCCGGTCGACGCAACGAGCGGCACGAAGATCAACGGCACGGTCGAGCTGGTCTTCTCCCGCATCCGCACCGCGCAGTACCGGGTCCAGCGCGCGCCGCCGCCCCCGGATGCCGCGACGCCGCCGGTCTGGACCGACGCCGCGACGCTCACCACGGGCGCGGGCGTGGCGGTGGCCAACCCGGCGCCGCAGCAGGGCAGCACCGTCGTGCTCCGCGAGACGGGCGTGCCGATCGGCACCTGGCTCTACCGCGTGGTGCCGGTCTTCGCCGCCGGCGACGGGACGCCGACCAAGTCGGCCACGGCCGTCGTCGCGCAGTAGGCAAAGGACGCGCGGCGCCGCCGGCGCCGCCTCGTGACGCGAGAAGGGAGTCGGCCTCCGGGCCGGCTCCCTTTTCTCATGGGGCCGGATCGCCCTCCCGGGCGCGCCGGCCGCGAGGCGTGGGCGGCGGCGGGCCGGGGGCGAACCCGGAAAGCGAACGCCCCGCCCCCGCTCGAGGCGGGGCGCGGGGCGCCGGTGACGCGTCGGCTGGTGGAGCGGAGCTACTTGGCGAGGCCGGCCGCCTTGGCGACCTCCTCGGCGTAGTTCTCCTGCTTCTTCTCCATGCCCTCGCCGAGGACGAAGCGGGCGAAGCGGCGGACCTGGATGTTCTCGCCGATCTTGGCCACCGCCTCGGTGACGATGTCCTGCACCTTCTTCTTGTCGTCCTTCACGAACGGCTGCTCGAGCAGGCAGATCTCCGAGTAGTACTTCTCGAGCTTGCCGGTGGCGATCTTCTCCAGCATCGCCTCGGGCTTCTTCTGCTCGCGGAGCTGCGCCTTGACGATCTCGATCTCCTTGGCGATCTGATCGGCCGGCACCTCCTCGCGGCGCACCACCTGCGGCGCGGCCGCGGCGACGTGCATGGCGAGGTCCTTCACCAGCGCCTGGAAGGCCTCGTTGCGGGCCGCGAAGTCGGTCTCGCAGTTGACCTCGATGAGCACGCCGATCTTGCCGCCCATGTGGATGTAGGAGGCGACGGCGCCCTCGGTCGCGGCGCGGCCGGCCTTGCCGGCGGCCTTGGTGAGCCCCTTCTTGCGGAGCAGCTCCTCGGCCTTGGCCAGGTCGCCCCCGGCCTCGGTGAGCATCTTCTTGCAGTCCATCATGCCGGCCCCGGACTTCTCGCGGAGCTCCTGGACCAGCTTTGCGGTGATCTCGGCCACTGTGTGTCCTCCTTCTTCGGATATGGATCGGGGGCGAGCCCCACCGGGCCCGCCCCCGCATGACGAAAAGACGGCGGCGGGGCGCTACTCCTTGGCGCCCTCGGGGGCCGGGGCGGCCGGGGCCACCTCGCCCTTGCGCAGCACCTCGACGTTGGCCGAGGCGGCGGCGCGGTCCTCGCGCGGCGGGCGGCGCTCGCCACGGTCGCGGCGGCCGCCGCGGTCACGGCGGTCCTTCGGGCCGCGCTCGGAGGCGGCGTCGCGATCGTCCTCGGCCCGCTCGTCGCGGCCGCCGTGCTCGGCGACCCAGGCGGTGTGGCGCGCCTTGCCCTCGAGGCAGGCCTCGGCCACCTTGCTGGTGAAGAGCCGGATGGAGCGGATGGCGTCGTCGTTGCCGGGGATGACGTAGTCGATCCCCTCGGGGTCGCAGTTGGTGTCGACCACGGCGACGACCGGGATGCCGAGGCGGTTGGCCTCGTGCACCGCGATGTGCTCCTTCTTGGTGTCGATCACGAAGATGGCGGCCGGCAGCCGCGGCAGGTCCTTGATGCCGCCCAGGTTCTTCTCGAGCTTCTCGCGCTCGCGCTCGTTGGAGGCGACCTCCTTCTTCGGGAGCCGCTCGTAGGTGCCGTCCTCCTTCATCTTGTCGAGCGTCTTGAGCCGCTCGATGCCGGTCTTGACGGTCTTGAAGTTGGTGAGCGTGCCGCCGAGCCAGCGGTTGGTCACGAAGAACTGGCCGGAGCGGGTCGCCTCCTCGCGGACGGCGTCCTGGGCCTGCTTCTTGGTGCCGATGAAGAGGACCGAGCCGCCCTTGGCGACCGCGTCGGAGACGAAGCGGAGCGCGCCGCGGGCCAGGCCGACCGTCTTCTGCAGGTCGATGATGTAGATGCCGTTGCGGGCGCCGAAGATGTACGGCTTCATCTTCGGGTTCCAGCGCTTGGTCTGGTGGCCGAAGTGGACGCCCGCCTCGAGGAGCTGCTTCATCGAGATGGCGGTGCCGGTCGTGCCGAGCGCGGCGGCCATCGTGTCGGCGGGGGCGGCGACCGGAGCCTGGGGCTCGGCCGCGGGGGTCTGCTGCTCGTTCGTCTCCATCTGTCGTCTCTCTTTCCGGTTGGTGTCCACCACGAGCCGGCGCTGGTGGCGCGGAGAGCCCGAGGCCTGTCGCCTCGTGGCACCGGTGCGCCGCCGGATCGTGTGCGTAGTGAGCTGCTCGCGCCCGGTGGTGCTGGGCGGCCGCCTCCCGCCTCGCAGGCCGGGAAGGGGATGGCGATCTAGCACTTCGCCCCGTCTGGTGCAAGCCGCCTTGCGGCCTCACCTTTTCCACCAACCGAGCTCGGTCGGCCGGCCGTCGTAGCCGCGCCAGGCGACCGGCCGCGGCGGCTCGTTCGGGCAGGCGTGGCGGACCAAGCGAGTACCCCAAAGGAGTGACGAAGCACCGCAGAGCGGGCAGCGGAAGCGGCCCGCGAGCGCGGCGCGCTCGGCGTCAGAGAAGGGCGCGTTCGCGTCAAACGACCCGGAGTCGTTTGTCGGCGTCGCGGCCCACGACTCCGGGTCGTGATCGGTCGTCGCCTGTGAAGTCGCGGACTTGACGCGCGTCACGGGTTCTCTGACGCGCTCTCCGAGGAGTCCTCTCGCCCGGTAGGCCTCGAGCTCGGCGATCTGGGCCGCCTCGCCGCCGAGCGCCCGGTCCTCGTCGGCGCGCGCCGCGGTGCGACAATTCGCGCAGGGCGGGAAGCCGAGCGTCCGGTCGCAGACCACCTCCACCGCCCCGCCGGCCCCTTCCTGCTCCCACGCCTCCCGGGCGTCCACCTCCACCGCCGGCACGCCGGCCGTCTCGAGCGCCGCCTCCTTCTCGGCGTCGACGGCGTGGGTCACCAGCACCTCGATGGCGAGCGCCGGCCGCCCGCCCTGCGTCACCAGCACGTCGGCCCGGAGCGCCCCGACCGCCCCCTCGGCCGCGGCGCCGTCGCCGAGCGCCGCCAGCTCCCGCGTGTCGAGCCGCCGGCAGGTCCGGCACCGGGTGAGGAGCGTCACCCGGCGCGCCCCGGCGAAGGCCTCGCCGCACAGCGCGAGCAGCCGCTCCTTGGCGTTGAAGTGGAGCGCCGTCTCGGGCGCGGTGAGCGGGCAGGCCGACCCGGGCCGGTGGGCGAAGTGGCGGGCCCGCACCTGGCCGAGCCGGACCACCAGCGCGTCGCCGCAGCCGGGGCAGGTGAAGGGCGCCCGCGCCCGCCGGCTCGTCTCGTCGAGCGCGGTCACCGGCGTGAGCTTCCCATCGCGGTCGCGCGCCCAGGCGAGCGCCACGCGCTCCGGGCGCCCGCGCCCGCGCCCGCCCGCCGCCGGCGCCGCGCCCATCGCCGGCTTCGCCGCCCCAGGCCCCCCGTGCCTCGCCGTCCCGCCGCGCCGCTTCACGCCCCCATCCTATCCGGGAGGGGCGTTTCGCACCGGCCCGCCGCGCCGCACCATGCTCCGGCCCCCGCGCGGCGCGGGGCGCGCACGGAGGGAACGGATGGCACTCGAGCTCGGGAAGAAGGCGCCGGACTTCGCGCTCGCCGACCAGGACGGCAGGACGGTGCGCCTCTCCGACTTCAAGGGGAAGCGCGTGGTGGTCTTCTTCTACCCCAAGGCCTCCACGCCCGGTTGAACGCAGGAGGCCTGCGACTTCCGTGACGAGGTCGACGCGTTCGAGAAGAAGAAGGCCGTGGTGCTGGGCATCTCCAAGGACGGCCCGGCGGCGCAGAAGAAGTTCGCCGAGAAGTACGCCCTGCCGTTCCCGCTCCTCTCCGACGCCGACCTCTCGGTGCAGAAGGCCTGGGGCGCCTGGGGCGAGAAGGTGATGTACGGCAAGAAGGTGGAGGGGACCATCCGCACCACGGTGGTGGTCGGCCCCGACGGCAAGGTGGAGCAGGTGCACGGCAAGGTGAAGGTGGACGGCCACGTCGCCAGCCTCCTCGAAGCCCTGTAGAAGGGGGGCGTGAGCACGCCCCCGAAGAAGCCCACCGGCTCCACCCCGCGCCACGGCACC
>DASTGK010000043.1:0-6862 GCA_035719085.1 Anaeromyxobacteraceae bacterium | reverse complement strand
CCACGAGGGCGCCCCCGGCGGCGCGGCGGGCGAGGGCGACGGCCAGGGCGCAGGTGCGGTCGAGGTCGGCGCCGGCCGGGTGGCCGTCGAGCCGCGCCGAGGCGGCGTTGAAGGTGCAGCTGAGGAGGACGCGGGCGCCGGCCGCGGCGTGTCCCGCGTGGACCGCCTCGACGTCGCCCGGGCGCTCGAGGAGCCAGTCCTCGGGCAGGGCGCCGGGCGGCAGCCCGCGCGCGAGGAGCGCCGTCCCCATGGCGCCGTCGAGCAGGAGCGGCGGGCCCGCGAGGTCGAGCGGCCGGCTCACGCGAGCTCGAAGGTCTCGAGGTGGGCCGGCACCGTGGCCGCCCAGCCGAGCCGGTCGCAGCGCTCCCTGGCGGCGGCGAGGGCGCCGGGCTCGCCGTGGACGAGGAAGGTCCGGGCGGGCGGCGCGGGGAGGCTGGCGAGCCAGCGCGACAGCTCCGCCTCGTCGGCGTGGGCCGAGAAGCCGGAGATGGAGGCGACGCGGGCGCGCACCGGCACCTCCTCGCCGTGGATGCGCAGCGTGCCGGCGCCGTTCTGCAGGCTCCAGCCGCGCGTCCCGGCCGCCTGGTAGCCGACGAGCAGCACCGTGGTCCGCTCGTCCGGGAGGCGCCGGGCCAGGTGGTGCAGGATGCGCCCGCCGGTGGCCATGCCGGAAGCCGAGAGGATGACGCAGGGCCCCTCCACCCGGTTGATCGCCTTCGACTGCTCCGGCGACCGCGCGAAGGTGAGCCGGCGCGGCCGCAGCGGCTCCACGCCGGCGGCGCAGAGCCGCACCATCTCGTCGTCGTGCTCCTCGCGGTGGGCGAGGTGGATCGGCGTGGCGTCGACCGCCATCGGCGAGTCGACGAAGACCGGCAGCTCCGGGATCTCGCCGCGCGCCTCCAGCTCGCGCAGCGTGAAGAGCAGCTCCTGGGTGCGGCCGATGGCGAAGGCCGGCACCACCAGCGCGCCGCCCCGGGCCGCCGCCCGGCGCACCTCGTCGCGCAGGGCCTCGCGCGCGGGGGCCTCCGGGTGGCGACGGCCGCCGTAGGTGCTCTCCACCACCAGCACGTCGGCGGCGGGGCCGGCCTCGGGGTCGGTCAGGATGGGGGCGCCGTAGCGGCCGAGGTCGCCGCTGAAGAGGACGCGGCGCGCCGGCGGGCCGTCGAGCTCGAGCAGGGCGGTGGCGCTGCCGAGGATGTGGCCCGCCCGGTGGTAGGTGAGCCGGACGCCGGGGGCGACGGCGCGGGGGCGCCCGTAGGCGAGCGGGTCGAGCCGCGGCAGCACCGCCAGGGCGTCGGCCTCGGTGTAGAGGGGCAGGGCGTTGGGGGCGTGCTTCGAGTAGCCCTTCTGGTTGGCCCAGCGGGCCTCTTCCTCCTGCAGCCGGCCGGAGTCGGGCAGGAGCAGGCCGAGCAGGTCGCGCGTGGCCGGCGTGCAGTGGACCGGCCCGCGGAAGCCCTGGCGCGCCAGGAGCGGCAGCGCGCCGGTGTGGTCGACGTGGGCGTGGGTCAGGACCACCGCGCCGATCGACGAGGGCTCGACCGGCCAGGGGGCGCGGTTGCGGAGCCGCAGCTCCTTGGGACCCTGGAAGAGGCCGGCGTCCACCAGGACGCGGGCGCGGCCCGACTCGACGAGGAAGCGCGAGCCGGTGACGGTGCCGGCCGCGCCGAGGAAGCGGATGGACGCCATGGTGGCGCCGATTCTACAATCCCGGGGCCGCGCGGATGGACCGGGCGCGGCGCGCGCCCCGCGAGGGCCCGCGGCAGCGAAAGGGACGGCATGCGCCGGAAGATCCGCGTCGTCGGGGCGATGATCGAGCAGGACGGCCGCTACCTCATCACGCAGCGCCCGCCCAAGGCGACGCTGCCGCTCCTCTGGGAGTTCCCGGGCGGCCGCGTCGAGGCGGGCGAGAGCGACCCCGAGGCGCTGGCGCGCGAGCTGCGCGAGGAGATGGGCATCGTCGTCGAGGTGCACGACCGGGTCATCCACGTCGAGCACGCGTACGAGTCGTACGACATCGACTTCTGCGTCTACCGCTGCCGGCTCCTCTCGGGCACGCCGCGCCACGTCCGCATCCACGACCACCGCTGGGTCCGCCCGGACGAGCTCGACGAGTACGAGTTCCCGCCGGCCGACGAGAAGTCGATCGCGCTCCTGCTGGGGCTCTGAGGGGCTCCAGCGCCGCCGCGGCGCGCCGCGCTCCACCCGCCCGCGCTCGCCGCCCGCGTCCCTGCCGGGGCTCGCTCAGGAGGGAATAGACGGCCGCGGGGGCGTGTCTTACCTGCGACGCCAGCTTCGACTTCCTCGAGGGAGGACACCGATGCGTCGTACCGTCCTGAGCTTCCTGTTCGTCTCGGCCGCCGTGGCCGCCGTGGTGGCCTGCACCGGCCGCGATCACGCCTCCGCGGTGCCGCCCGCCGGCGAGGGCTCCGCCAAGGGGCTCTACCGCGAGGCCGCCGCCACCGCGCCCGCCGCCGAGGTGCCGGTCGGCACCTCGCTCGCGCCGCTCATCGAGCGGCTCAAGCCGGCGGTGGTCAACATCTCCACCACCACCTCGACCAAGAACCCGCACCCGGGTCGCCGGGGCCGGGGGACCGATCCCTTCGAGCGCTTCTTCGGCCAGCCGATGCCGGACATGCCCGAGGAGTTCAAGGGGCAGAGCCTCGGCTCCGGGTTCATCCTCAACGCCGAGGGGTACATCCTCACCAACAACCACGTGGTGAAGGACGCCACCGACATCCGCGTCACGCTCGGCGACAACACCGAGTACGCGGCCAAGGTGATCGGCAAGGACCCGGTCACCGACGTGGCGCTCATCAAGCTCGCCTCGCCGCCGAAGGGCCTGCCGACGGTGGTGCTGGGCGACTCGGACGCGCTCCGCCAGGGCGACTTCGTGCTGGCGCTCGGCAGCCCCTTCGGCCTGCGCGGCACCGCCACGCTCGGCATCGTCTCGGCCAAGCACCGCGGCGGCGTCAACCCGGGCGGCAGCGGCACCTACGACGACTTCATCCAGACCGACGCCGCCATCAACCCGGGCAACTCGGGCGGCCCGCTCTTCAACCTGAAGGGCGAGGTGGTGGGCATCAACACCGCCATCGTCTCGCCGCAGATCGGGCAGGGCATCGGCTTCGCGGTTCCCATCAGCTTGGCCAAGTCGCTCCTGCCTCAGCTGCAGGCCAGGGGGAAGGTGACCCGCGGCTACCTCGGCGTGCAGGTCTCACCCCTGACGCCCGACCTGCGCCAGGCGTTCGGCCTCGCGGCCGGGACCCAGGGGGCGCTGGTGCAGCAGGTGATGCCCAAGACGCCCGCCGCCAAGGCCGGCCTGCAGCCGGGCGACGTGGTGACCACGCTCAACGGCGCGCCGATCGACGATGCCGGGGCCCTCACCCGCGGCGTGGCGCTCGTGCCGCCGGGCGAGAAGGTGACGCTCGGCGTGCTGCGCAACGGCAAGGCCCAGAGCTTCAGCTTCGTCGTGGCCCAGCGGCCCGAGGAGGACCAGCTCGCGAGCGGCGAGCCGGCCGCCGAGGAGGGCGAGGCCGCCGCCGACGCCAAGAGCCCCAAGCTCGGCGTGCGGCTCCAGGCGCTGACGCCGGACCTGGCGAAGGAGCTCGGCGTCCAGGGCGACCAGGGCGTGCTCGTCGCCGACGTGGTCGAGGGCGGTCCGGCCGAGCGGGCCGGCGTGGCCCGCGGCGACGTCATCATCGAGGCCAACCGGCAGCCGGTCTCGAAGCCGGCCGACCTCTCGGCCATCGTCTCCAAGCTGAAGGACGGCGACCTCTTGCTGCTGCGCGTCCGGCGCGGCGACGGCGCCGCCTTCGTGGCGGTGCCGGTCGGCGGCCGCCGCTAGCGATCCCCGCTATCGGGTAGGGGCGGGTAGCTTTTTTGACTACATCGGACCACTCACGTAGCCTCCCTCTGTCGAACGGGAGGCTACGTATGGTCTGGCCATGGAGAGGGACGGGTCCCAAGGTCGCGCCTGAAAGGCGCGCAACCGGTCGTCTCGACAAGGTCTTTCCCGTCTGGCTGGACGGCGAGCGCGGCGTCGCCCACGGGGTGGCGCGAAACATCTCCCCGGGCGGCCTCTTCGTCGAGACGCCGGTCACTCACCCCATCGGGTCACAAGTCCGCGTCACCTTCTCGGCCGGCTCGGACGAGATGACCGCCGTCGGCGAGGTCCGGTACGTCTGTGCCCTCACCGGTCGCCCCTCCGCGCCGTCCCAGCGTCCGGTCGGCGTCCGCGGCATGGGCATCCGCTTCCTCTACTTCGAGGCCGAGGCGGCGGCGGAGCCGGCCGGCGCGCCGATCCACTGACGGAGCGTGATCCGCCGCGGCGGCGCGGTCTGCTGGCGCCCCGCCCGGCGGCGTGTTACCCGAACCGGGATGCTGGCCATCGAGACGCACGGGCTCACCCGGCTCTTCGACGGGAAGCCCGCGGTGCAGGACCTGTCCCTCTCGGTGCCGGCGGGCGCCTTCTACGGCTTCCTCGGGCCGAACGGCGCCGGCAAGAGCACCACCATGAAGCTGCTGACGGGCCTGCTCGCCCCGACCTCGGGGCGGGCGCGGGTGCTGGGCCACGACCTCGCCGGCGGCTCGCTCGAGGTGAAGCGGCAGGTGGGCGTCGTGCCGGACGGCCTGGCGCTCTTCGAGCGGCTCTCCGGCGCCGAGCAGCTGCGCATCCACGGGCAGCTCTACGGCCTGGAGCGGCGCGAGGCGGCGCGGCGGGCCGAGGAGCTGCTCGTCGCCATGGAGCTCGTCGGCGACGCCGGCAAGCTCGTCGGCGAGTACAGCCACGGCATGAAGAAGAAGCTGGCGCTCGGGTGCGCCCTCATCCACGGACCGCGCCTGCTCTTCCTCGACGAGCCGTTCGAGGGGATCGACGCGGTGGCGGTCTCCGGCATCCGGCGCATGCTGCAGGCGCTGGTGCAGGGCGGGCAGATGACCATCTTCCTCACCAGCCACGTCCTCGAGGTGGTGGAGCGGCTCGTCACCCACGTCGGCATCATCCGGCAGGGGCGGCTGGCGGCGCAGGGGACGCTCGCCGAGGTGCGGGGAACCGGCACGCTCGAGGAGGTCTTCATCCGCACCGTGGGCGAGGAGCGCGAGGCGCACCGGCTCTCCTGGCTGGCCGACGGGACCTCGGGGCGGTAGGCGTGGCGTCCCTGCGCGACACGCCGCTCGCCGCCTTCGCCGAGCTGCGCTTCCTGCTCGCCTGGCGCCGGCTGCGCGCGCGCGGCGGCGCGGCCGAGCTGGTGGCGCGGGTGGTGGGCTACCTGATGCTGGCGCCGGCCGCGGTGATCTTCTCGGGCCTGGTGGCCGCCGGCACCTGGCGCGCGGCGCGGGCGGGGCGCGGCCTCCAGGCGGAGCTGCCGGTGAACGCGCTCCTCTTCGGCGTCTGGCAGGCCTGGACGGCCGTCGCCCTCTCGCTGCAGGAGGGCGAGTCGGTCGACCTGCGCCGCTTCCTCGTCTACCCGCTGCGGGCCGGCCGGCTCTACGCCTACGGGCTCGTCGCCTCGGTGCTGGGCGACCCCTTCGCGCTCTTCTGGTGCGTCCTGCTGCTCGGCGGCCTGGCCGGCGCGGCGGTGGGCCGCCTCGGCGGCTGGCTCGTGCCGCTCGGCCTCGCGCTCGCGCTCTTCGCCGCCGGCACCGCCGCCTGGGTGGCCCTCCTGCAGGAGGCGGCCGGGCGGCTCCTGCGCGGGCGGCGGCTGCGCCAGCTGCTCGTGGCGCTCGTCTACGTCGGCGCCACCTTCGCCGGGCTGGCGCTCGCCGGCCAGCGGCGGTCGGTGTCGCCCGCGCAGGTCGTCCAGGTGCTCTCGGTGGTCCAGTGGATCGGCTGGCCGGCCGCCTTCGCAGCCGGCGCGGCGCGGCGGCTCTTCGCCGGCGAGCTGGCCGCCTCGCTCCCCTGGCTCGGCGGGCTCGGGCTGGCGACCGCCGGGGCGGGCTGGGTCGCCTTCCGGCTGGCGCTCGCGTCGGCCCGCTCCGGGGGGGAGGGGGCCCCCGCGAAGGGCGCCACGGCCGGGACCGGCTGGGCCACGGCCGCGCTGCGCGGATCGGTCGGGCCGCTCCTCGAGCGGGAGGCGAAGCACCTCCTGCGCCACCCGCTGCCGGGGGTGCTCGCGCTCGTCATCCCGGGCATGGCCGGCTTCGTCGCCTGGAAGGCCCTGCCGCACATCCCGGCCGAGGCGGGCGAGGTGGTGCGGGCGCTGCCGCTCCTCGGCTTCGCCCTCTACACGCACCTCGCGACGCAGGTCTTCTGGCTCAACGCCTTCGGCTGGGACCGCGGCGGCGCCCGGCTCCTCTTCCTCGCCCCGCTCGACCTGGCCGACGTGCTCCTCGCCAAGAACGGCGCCACCTACGCGCTCTCGGCCGGGCTCTACCTCGGCTGCACCGCCCTCACGGCGCTGGTGGCCGGCCTGCCGCCGGCCTGGGCGCTCGCCGCGGCGGTGGCGCTCCACGCCGGCGTGGCGCCCTTCTTCTACGGGCTCGGCAACCTGGTCTCGGTGCTCAACCCGCGCGTGTCGCCCATGACGCTGCAGCGGAGCGGCAGCCTGCCGGCGCTCTCCGGGCTGGTCGGCATGGGGATCGTCTCGGCCGTCTCGGCCCTCTTCGCGCTGCCGGTGCTGCTCGCCCTCAAGCTCGACGAGGGCTGGGTGCTGCCGGCCGCCTGGGCGGCGCTGGGCGCGGCCGGCTTCGTCGCCTACCGGGCCACGCTGCCGCGGGTGGCGCGCCTCCTCTCGGCCCGCCGCGAGCCGCTTCTCGCGGCGGTCACCGGCGACGACACATGACCCAAACCCTTGGCTCCCTCTCCCCCACCGGGGGAGAGGGCTGGGGGGGAGGGGGCTGCCTGCGACACCAGGCGAGCCTCGCC
>DASTGK010000042.1:0-15917 GCA_035719085.1 Anaeromyxobacteraceae bacterium | reverse complement strand
GGCCTAGCGGGCGCGCGCGGCTACCGCGCCGCGGCGGCGGCGGCGAAGCCGCGCTCCAGGTCGGCGACGAGGTCGTCGACGTGCTCGACGCCGGCCGAGACGCGGATGAAGCCGTCGCCGATGCCGAGCGCCTGGCGCGTCGCCGCGGGCACGCTGGCGTGGGTCATGATGGCCGGGTGCTCGATGAGGCTCTCGACGCCGCCGAGCGACTCGGCGCAGGCGAAGACGCGGAGCGCCTTGAGGAACGCGGTGGCGGCCGGGAGCCCGCCCCGGAGGTCGAAGGCCAGCATGCCGCCCGGCGTCCGCATCTGGCGCTTCGCCAGCGCGTGCTGCGGGTGCGAGGCGAGGCCAGGGTAGATGACCCGCTCCACCTGCGGGTGCTTCTCCAGGAAGGTGGCGAGCGCCATGGCGTTCTGGGCGTGGCGCTCCATGCGCAGGTGGAGCGTCTTCAGGCCGCGCAGCACCAGGAAGGCGTCCATCGGCGAGGGGACGCCGCCCACGGCGTTCTGCAGGAACTTGAGCCGCTCGCCGAGCGCCGGGTCGCTCGTCAGCACGCAGCCCCCGATGACGTCGGAGTGGCCGTTCAGGTACTTGGTGGTCGAGTGGGTGACGACGTCGACGCCGTGCTCCAGCGGCCGCTGGTTGAAGGGCGTGGCGAAGGTGTTGTCCACCACCGTGCGCGCGCCGTGGGCGCGGGCCAGCGCCGCCACCGCCGAGAGGTCGACCAGCTTCAGCATCGGGTTGGTCGGGCTCTCGATCCAGACGAGCCTGGTGTTCTTCCTCAGGCCCCGGGCCACGTTGGCCGGGTCGCTCATGTCGACGTAGGAGAACTCGAGCCCGTGGCGCCGGTAGACCTTGTCGAAGAGGCGGAAGGTGCCGCCGTAGACGTCGTCGGAGGCGAGGACGTGGTCGCCCGCCTCGAGCAGGTGGAGGATGCAGTCGGTGGCCGCCAGCCCCGAGGCGAACGCCAGCCCCTGCGCCGCCCCCTCCAGCGCCGCCAGGCAGTCCTGCAGCGCGTGGCGCGTCGGGTTCTGCGTGCGCGAGTACTCGTAGCCCTTGTGGCCGCCCGGCCCGTCCTGCACGTAGGTCGACGTGAGGTAGACCGGCGTCATCACCGCGCCGGTGGTCGGGTCGGGCTGCTGCCCGGCGTGGATGGCCAGCGTGTCGAAGCGGCTCTTCGCGTCGCTCATGTGCCCTCGTCTCGGTCGCGCCCGCCGCGGCGGGGCGGCGCGCTACTTCATCCGCGCGCCCAGGAACTCGATGAGGTCGATCTTGGTGAGGATGCCCGTCACCCGATCGCCCTCGCGCACCACCGCCACGTTGTCGTCGTTGAAGATCTCGCGCAGCCGGGCGATGGGCGTCTCCGGCCCGACCGTCCCCTGCAGCGGCTGCACCAGCGGCTCCACCACCTCGGAGAGCCGGTGCTTCCCCTCGATGAGGAAGTTGAGCAGGTCGTACTCGTGGATCATGCCGATGACGTGGCCGGCCTCGTCGACCACCGGCATCTGCGAGATGTCGTGCTCCTTGAGCTTCTTCACCACCGCCTCGACCTTGTCGGTGCGGCGGGCGGTGATGACGGCGCCGTGGCGGCCGCCCAGCACGTCCTTCACCGTGGCGGTGGCCACGCCGGCGGGGCCGTCGGCCAGGGGGAAGCCGTTGTCGCGCATCCACTCGTCCGAGTAGAACTTGGAGATGTAGGCGCGGCCGCCGTCGGGCAGCGGCACGACGACGGTCTTGCCCTTGCCGAGCTCCTTCGCCAGCTGCACCGCCACGTGGACGGCGGCGCCGGACGAGCCGCCGGCGAAGATCCCCTCCTCGCGGGCCAGCCGCCGGGCCATGGCGAAGCTCTGGGCGTCGGTCACCTGGCGCACGTCGTCGAGCACCTCGAGGTGCATGGCGCCGCACATCATGTCCTCGCCGATCCCCTCCACCTTGTAGACGTGCGGGGTGCCGAGCTTGCCGGTCTTGAACATCGAGTGGTAGACGGAGCCGACCGGGTCGACGCCGACGTTCTGGATGCGCGGGTCCTTCTCCTTGAAGAACTTGCCGCAGCCGCTCATGGTGCCGCCGGTGCCGACGCCGGCCACGAAGGCGTCGAACCGCCCGCCCGTCTGCTCCCAGATCTCGGGCGCCGTGATCCGGTAGTGCGCCTCGACGTTGTCGGGGCTGTGGTACTGGTTCAGGTAGAAGCTGTTGGGCGTCTCCGCCGCGATCCGCTTGGCCACCGAGTAGTAGCTCTCCGGCGACTCGGCCGGGACGTTGGTCGGCGTCACGATCACCTGGGCGCCGAAGGCCTTCAGCGTGTCCTGCTTCTCCTTCGACATCTTGTCCGGCATGGTGAAGATGCACTTGTAGCCCTTCACCGCCGCCGCCAGCGCCACGCCCACCCCGGTGTTGCCGGAGGTGTTCTCGACGATGGTGCCGCCCTTCGCGAGCAGGCCGGTCCGCTCGGCCTTCTCGATGATGTGGAGCGCCATGCGGTCCTTGATGGAGCCGCCGGGGTTCAGGTACTCGAGCTTGACGAGCACCGTGGCGTCGTCCGGGCCGACCACCTTGCCGAGCTTGACGAGGGGCGTGCTGCCGATCGCGGAGAGGACGTTCTCGTGGTAGCTCATGGAGGCTCCGAGGCGGGGGAGCGGCCCTTGTAGCGCCGCCCGCCGGGAGCGTCAACGCGCCGTCCCGGCGCGGTTTTCCACGGAGCCCGCATGAGCCAGGACCACGCCGCCACCGCCCCCCGCGTCCGCGCCGCGGTGGCCCGGGCCACCGGCCGCGAGGCCGCCCACCTGCCGGTGACCCGCCTCGCCGGCCACGCCTCGATGCGCAGCTACTGGCGCGTCGGCGCCTTCCCGGCCTCGCACGTGGTGATGGTCATGCCGCCGGGCGCGGGGCCGGAGGAGGTGACCAAGGGCGGCCGCCCGGCCGTCGACCCCTTCGTCGACGTGCAGCGGTACCTCGCCTCCATCGGCGTGCGCGTGCCGGCCATCCTGGCCTTCGAGGAGGACCAGGGGCTCATGGTCCTCGAGGACCTGGGCGACCAGATGCTGGAGACCCGGCTCCTCGCCGGCGACGACCGGCGCGCGCTCTACGAGGGGGCCATCGACCAGCTGGCGCGGCTGCGGGCCGCCGCCGAGGCCTCGCCGCACGGCTGCATCGCCTTCTCGCGCGCCTTCGACGAGGACCTGTACCGCTGGGAGCTGCACCACTTCCGCGAGTGGCTGCTCGAGGCCTGGAAGGGCGCCGCGCTGGCGCCGGCCGAGCGGGCCGAGCTCGACCGCGAGTTCGACCGGATCGCCGCGGCGCTGGCGGCCGAGCCGCGCGGCTTCACCCACCGCGACTACCAGTCGCGCAACCTGATGGTGCTCGCCTCGGGCGAGCAGGTGGTCATCGACTTCCAGGACGCGCTCCTCGGGCCGCGCCAGTACGACCTGGTGGCGCTCCTGCGCGACAGCTACGTGGAGCTCGACGCGCCGTTCGTCGAGGCGATGCTGCGCCGCTACCTGGCCCAGCTCGAGGCGGCCGGCGGGCCGCGGCTCCACTACCCGTCGTTCCGCGAGGTCTTCGACCTCCTCACCGTGCAGCGCAAGCTCAAGGACGCGGGGCGCTTCGTCTTCATCGACCGCGTCAAGAAGAACCCGGGCTTCCTCGTCTCCATCCCGGCCTCGCTCCGCTACGTCCGCGACGCCCTGGCCCGCCGCCCGGATCTGGCGCGGCTCCAGGAGCTCCTCGCCCGGCACGTGCCCGAGCTGGCGCCGTAGATCACGCGCTCGGCGGCCCACCACAGCACTTCTTGAGCTTCTTGCCGCTGCCGCAGGGGCACGGGTCGTTGCGCCCGACCCTGGGCGCGGCCACGACGGGCTCGGGCGGCTGGAGCGCCCGCGTGAGCTCGGCGACGTCCTCCGGCCGGTCCGGGTCGACCTCGATCAGGTAGCGGACGCCGCGCCTCCGGCAGATCGCCACGATCTCCTCCATGCGCTCGTCGGTCTGGACCCGCAGGATGGCGGGCCGCGTCTCGGTTCCGATCTTCGGCACTGGGGCTCCTCCGGCGCGGCTCATCGCACATCCTGGCGCGCCGAGGCCAGCCCGCGCTCGAACGAGGAGGGGCGGGCCCTCGAGAGAAGGCCCGCCCCGGGAACGACGACGACGGTCGCGCGGACTACTCGGCGCCGACGCCGAGGTAGGTGCGGAGCTTCTCGTCCTCGAACTTCTCCTGCGCCTCCGGCTCGGCGGTGAGGAGCGAGGCGACGATGCCGGCCGCGAACGAGGCCGCCATGGAGAAGACGGCCGGGTTCTTCATCGGGAAGATGGCGTGCTCGAAGCCGAAGATCTCCACCCAGACCGTCTTGGAGAGGATGATCATGCCGGCCGAGGAGACGGCGCCGATCACGATGGACCAGACGGCGCCCCAGGTGGTGAAGCGCTTCCAGAGCACCGACATGAGGAGCGCCGGGAAGTTGGCCGAGGCGGCGATGGCGAACGCCAGGCCGACCATGAAGGCCACGTTCTGGCCCTTGAAGGCGATGCCGAGGAGCACCGCCACGGCGCCGAACACCAGCGTCGCGATCTTGGCCGCCTTCACCTGCTCCTCCTCGCTGGCCCGGCCGTTCTTGATGACCGAGACGTAGATGTCGTGCGAGTAGGCCGAGGCGCCGGCCAGCGTCAGGCCGGCCACCACCGCGAGGATGGTGGCGAAGGCCACCGCGGCGATGAAGCCGAGGAAGGCCTGGCCGCCGAGCAGCTCGCCGAGCAGCGGGGCCGCCATGTTGCCGCCCTTGTCGAAGAAGGTGATGAGGCCGCGGCCGGCCAGCGCCGTGGTGGCGCCGTCCTTCACCACGTTGGCGCGCAGCAGCACCGAGGCGCCGAAGCCGACGATGGGGATGATGACGTAGAAGTAGCCGATGAGGCCGGTGGCGTAGAGCACCGAGACGCGGGCCGCCTTGGCGTCCGGCACCGTGTAGAAGCGCATGAGGATGTGCGGCAGGCCGAGCAGGCCGAACATGAGCGCCAGGCCGAGCGAGACCGCCTCGAGCGGGCTGGTGATGAGGCCGCCGGGCTGCAGCGCCGCCGGGCCGTGCTGCTTCACCACCTCGGTGTAGAGGTTCACCGGGTTGAAGCCGAACTTGGAGAGCGTCAGCACGGTGAGGAAGGAGACGCCGATGAGCAGCAGCACCGCCTTGATGATCTGCACCCAGGTGGTGGCGAGCATGCCGCCGAAGAGCACGTAGGCCAGCATGACCACGCCGACGATGATCTCGGCGTACTCGTACTTGAGCCCGAACATGAGCTGGATGAGCGAGCCGGAGCCGACCATCTGGGCGATGGTGTAGAAGAGCACCGTGGTGATGCCGCCGATGGCGGCCGCGATGCGCACCGGCTTCTGCTGCAGCCGGAAGGCCACCACGTCGGCGAAGGTGAACTTGCCCAGGTTCCGCAGCGGCTCGGCCACGAGGAACATGAGCGCCGGCCAGCCGACCAGCCAGCCGGTGGCGTAGATCATGCCGTCGTAGCCCTTCAGCGCCACCATGCCGGAGATGCCGAGGAACGAGGCGGCCGACATGTAGTCGCCGGCCAGGGCGAAGCCGTTCTGGAGCGCGGAGACGCTGCGCCCGGCGGCGTAGTACTCGGAGGAGGTCTTCGTCTTGCGCGCGGCCCAGTAGGTGATGGCCAGCGTGATGAGGACGATGAGGAAGAAGAAGGCGACGGAGGGGACGGTGGGGGAGCCGAGCGAGGAGGTCATCGCCTCGGCGGCCGCCGCGGGAGCGGTGGTGGGGGGCATGGGATTCGGTCTCCGATCGAGAGCGTGGGGTGGCCGGATCAGTGCTGCTTCAGCTGGCCCTTGAGCCGCTGGACCTCGGGGTCGTAGCTCTTGTTGGCCCAGACCACGTAGAGCGCGGTGAGCACCCAGGCGACCAGGATGACCGCGATGCCGAGGGGGATGGCGACGGTCGTGACCGCGTCGGGCGCGTCCGACACCTTCTGCGAGACCCACTCCTTGTTGGTGCCGAGGAGCAGGATGTAGCCGTAGTAGCTCACGAAGAGCGCCGTCAGCAGGCTGAAGCTGACCGTCCAGCGCTTCTTCACCAGCGCCTTGAAGTCGGGCGAGTCCATCAGCTCTCGCGCGCTCTTGGCGCCTCCGTCCATGGAGTGCAGCTTCGGTGCAGCGTTCGACATGGTGGTCCTCCGTCGCGACTGCGGTGGGGATGCCGTGGCGCGCTTCGCGGCGCGGCGCCGTGCCTCGACTACCGGGGAAGACGATCCTTTAGCAGAAAGATTGCGACGTAGATAGCGCGCAACTTCGGATCGATTGCTTTGTCGAACCGGACTAGTCGACAATAAAAACCTATAAGGTCGACATCTTGGGTCGACGCAGGTTCTGCGCGCAGCGAATGCGCGCAAGGTGCAACGCTCGCGTTTTGACGCACCGCTCGGGGTGTGGCAGGCGCCTCCGGTTGGCCGGCGCCGGCCGGCGTGGCGTATCCTCGGCGCGGATGGCCTCCCTCGACCCCGTCGCCTACCTGCGCTCGACGCCGCCCTTCCACGCGCTGCCGCAGGCGCTCTTCGACGAGGCGGCCGGCTCGCTCGAGGTCGGCTACTACCCCGCGGGCAGCACCATGGTGCGCGTCGGCGACCCGCCGCTCGAGCACCTCTACGTCATCCGCAAGGGCTCGGTGCGGCTCGAGCGCGAGGGGCAGACGCTGCAGGTGCTCGAGGAGGGCGAGACCTTCGGCTACACCTCGCTCATCACCGGCAAGGCCACGCTCGACGTCGAGGTGGAGGACGACCTGCTCGCCTACCGGCTGCCCGGGGCCGAGTTCCGCCGCCTCCTCTCCGACGCGCAGTTCGCCGGCCACTTCGCGGTGGGGCTGTCGCAGCGGCTGAAGAGCAGCCTGGAGCACTCGCCGGTGGCCACCTTCAAGGCCAACCTGTCGCTCGAGGTGCAGCGCCTCCTGCGCCGCCCGGCCGTCTGGGTCGACGCCGACGCCACCGTGGGAGAGGCCGCCACGGTGATGCGCGATCAGAAGATCTCCTCGGTGCTGGTGCGCGGCGAGCCGCCCGGCATCGTCACCGACCGCGACTTCCGCAACCGCGTGCTGGCGGCCGGGCTCGGGCCCGACACCCCCGTGGCCCGCATCGTCTCGCGGCCGCTGCGCACCGTGGAGGGCGTGACGCCCATCTCGGCCGCCTGGACCTCGCTCCTCGACGCCGGCGGCCACCACCTGCCGGTGCGCCGCGGCGAGGAGATCGTCGGCGTCCTCACCTCGACCGACCTGCTGCGGGCCCACTCGCCCGGCCCGGTGGCCATCCTGCGCCGCGTCGAGCGGCTCGTCGACCGGAGCGCGCTGCCCGGCTACGGCGCCAAGGTGACCGAGATGGCGGCGGCGCTGCTCGCCGGCGGCCTGGAGGCCGACGTCATTGCCGGCTACGTGGCCCGGCTCAACGACGCCCTGGTGCGCCGCGTGCTCGACTTCGCCGAGGCCGACCTGGGGCCGCCCCCGGCCCCCTACGCCTGGCTGGCGCTCGGCTCCGAGGGGCGCGGGGAGCAGACGCTCCTCACCGACCAGGACAACGCCCTGGTCTTCGCCGACGAGGGGGCGCCGCGGCGCGAGTGGTACCAGGCGCTGGCCGAGCGGGTGGTGCAGGACCTCGAGGCGGCCGGCTTCCCCGAGTGCCACGGCGGCTACATGGCCAGCAAGTGGAACGGCACCTGCTCGGAGTGGGTGCAGCGCTTCGCCGGCTGGTTCGAGGCGCGCAAGCCGCAGGAGCTGCTCGAGGCCTCCACCTTCTTCGACTACCGGCGCGTGGCCGGCACGCTCGACCTCGAGCCGCTCGACGAGGCGCTGGCCCGAACCGCCCAGCACCCGGTCTTCCTGCGCTACCTGGCGCGGGCCGCCCTCGACCTGCGGCCGCCCGGCTCGCTCATGCTGCGGCTGCGCGAGTCGGCCGAGGTCGACCTCAAGATGCAGGGGCTCGCCCCCATCGTCTACCTGGCCCGCTGCTACGCCCTGGAGGTCGGCGCGCGCTCGCGCAGCACCCGCGAGCGCATCGAGGCGGCGGTGAAGGAGGGGCTGATGAGCCAGGAGGTCTTCGGCGCCGTCTTCGAGGCCCACCGCTACCTGCTCGGCCTGCGCCTCCGGCTGCAGCTGCGCCTCCTCTCCGAGGGGCGGCCGGTGACCAACAAGGTGGCGCTCCGCGACCTCTCGGCCATCGAGCGGAGCCGGCTCAAGGACTCCTTCCGCGCCATCAAGTCCTGGCAGGACATGGCGGCCTATCACTACCAGGCGAGCTTCTGACCGCTCCGGCCGCGGGGTAGGATGCGGGCGTGCTGCTCGCCTCGCCCGCCTGGGACGACGTCGTCTACTGGTCGCTCGACATCGAGACCGGCGGCCTCGACTCGAGGCGCGATCCCATCATCGCGGTCGGCATGCTCCCCATCCGCGGCGGCATCATCAAGCTCGGCGAGGCCTACCGGACCCTGGTGCGCCCCGAGGCGGGGCGCGAGATCCGCCCCGAGTCGGTGCGGGCCCACCAGCTGCTCGAGGGCGAGGTCCGGGAGGCGCCGCCGCTCGCCGAGGTGCTGCGCGAGGTGGACCGGCGGATGCGCGAGGGGGCGCTCCTCGTGCACCACCAGGCGGTCGACGTGCAGTTCCTCAAGCGCGCCTACGACCGCCACGGCCTGCGCTGGCCCTCGCCGCCGGTGGTCGACACCGTCGAGCTCATCCTCAAGCTCGGCCGCAAGAAGAAGTTCCTCCACCCCCACGAGCCGACCGAGGGGCCGGCCACCAACCTCTCGGAGGCGCGCCGGCGCCACGGCCTGCCCGAGTACCAGGCCCACGACGCGCTCACCGACGCCATCGCCACCGCGGAGCTCTTCCTGGTGCTGCGCAAGCAGCTCAACGCCCGCAAGCTCCGCGACCTCTAGCCACGCCACGCGCCATGAAGCTCGCCCTGCTCGCCGACCTGCACGCCAACCTCGAGGGGGCCACGGCCTGCCTGGAGCACGCGCGCGAGCAGGGGGCCGAGGCCTTCGCCTTCCTCGGCGACCTGGTCGGCTACGGCGCCGATCCGGAGGCGGTGCTCGATCTGGTGGCGGCCGAGGCGGCCGCGGGGGCCGTGGTGGTGCGCGGCAACCACGACGCCGCGGTGCTGGCGGCCGGGGCCGACACCATGAACCGCGCGGCCGAGGCGGCGCTCGACTGGACGCGCGCCCGGCTCTCCGAGCGCCACCGCGCCTTCCTGGCCGGCCTGCCCCTCGAGGCGCGCCAGGGCGAGGTGCACTTCGTCCACGCCAGCGCCGACCGGCCCGCCGACTGGACCTACGTCTGCGACCCCCTGCGGGCCGAGCAGAGCCTGGTGGCCGCGGGGGCCACCTGGGTCTTCTCCGGCCACGTCCACGAGCCGATGCTCTACTACCTCGGCTCGACGCCGCGGCCGCTCGGCTTCAAGCCGGTGCCGGGCGTCGCCATCCCGGTGCCGGCCCACCGGCGCTGGCTCGCCATCGTCGGCTCGGCCGGCCAGCCGCGCGACGGCAACACCGCCGCCTGCTACGCGCTCCTCGACCGGGCGCGGTCGACGCTCACCTTCCACCGGGTGCCCTACGACTGGGCCCGCGCCGCCGCCAAGATCCGCGCCGCCGGCCTGCCCGAGAGCCTGGCGCGGCGGCTGGAGCGGGGGGAGTGAGCGCGTGAGCCCGACCATCGAGCCCGGCATGGTCATCGACGGCTTCCGCGTCCTGGAGCGGCTCCACGCGGGCGGCCAGGGGGTCATCTACCGGGTGGCGCCGCCGCCCGGGCGGCCCGACCTCGACGTCCCGCTCCTCATGAAGGTGCCGCGCCTCGGCCCCGGCGAGCCCTCCGAGACGGTGGTCACCTACGAGGTGGAGCAGACGGTCCACGCCGCGCTCTCGGGGCCGCACGTGCCGCGCTTCGTCGCCGCCGGCGACCTGGCGCGCCGCCCCTACGTCGTGATGGAGGAGATCCTCGGGCGCTCGCTGCGGGCCTGGACCGACGAGGCGCCGCTCGCGCCGGAGGAGGTGGCGCGGCTCGGCGCCGCCGTGGCCACCGCGCTCCAGGCCATCCACGTGCAGGAGGTCGTCCACCTCGACGTGAAGCCCTCGAACGTCATCATCCGGCCCGACGGGCGCGCCGTGCTCGTCGACTTCGGCCTGGCGCGCCACGCCCACTACCCGGACCTCCTCGCCGAGGAGTTCCGCCACCCCATGGGCTCGGCCCCGTACATCTCGCCGGAGCAGGTGCTGGGCGTTCGCTGGGACCCGCGCAGCGACGTCTTCGCGCTCGGCGCGCTGCTCTACCAGCTGGCCACCGGCCACTACCCGCACGGCAGCCCGACCACGCCGGGCGGGCTGCGCCGCCGGCTCTGGCACATGCCCATGTCGCCGCGCCGGCTCCAGCCCGGCATCCCGGAGTGGCTGCAGGAGGTGATCCTGCGCTGCCTCGAGCCGCAGGCGGCCAACCGCTACGCCTCGGCGGCCCAGGTGGCGGCCGACCTGGCGCACCCGGACCAGGTGACGGTGGGCGAGCGCGGGCGGCGGCTCCGGCGCCCCGGCGTCGGCACGCTCCTCAAGCGCTGGATCATGGCCACCGGCTACGAGCCGTCGCCGCTGGAGCGGCCGAGCCAGCAGCTCGTCGGCGCCTCGATCGTGGTGGCGGCGGTGGCGACGGCGCACCGGAACGAGCAGCGCTTCCAGGTGCTGCGCGACGTGGTGAAGCGGCTCATGGCCATGGACCCGGACCGGCGGCTCTCCTGCGTCACCGTCATCCGGCCCTCGTCGGACCTGGCCGGCGGCACCGAGGAGGAGGCCGGCACCAGCCAGCGCATCAAGCACCTGGTGCTGCTGCGCAACTGGGCCGAGCCGCTCGGGCTGCCGGCCGAGCGGCTCTCCTTCCACGTCATCGAGTCGGGCGACCCGGCGGCGGCGCTGCTCGAGTTCGCCAAGGTGAACCCGGTGGACCACATCGTCATCGGCGCGCCGCCGGCCGACGTGCCGCTCAAGGGGGCCTTCGTCTCGACGCGGGTGGCGGCCGAGGCGCCCTGCTCGGTGACGGTGGTGCGGCCGCGCGCCGGGTGACACCCCTGCCCTCTCCCCCGGTGGGGGAGAGGGAGCAAAGGCGGGGGGCCCCTTAGCCGTTCCGGCCGAGGAACTTCACCATGCCCCAGATGACGAGGCCCAGGACCACGACGCCGCCGAGCAGGAAGAGCAGCGGCTTCGGCCCCGACATGTCGCCGAGCCCCTCGGGCCCCTCGGAGGCGAGGGCGGCGCCGGAGGTGGCGGCCCAGAGGGCGGTGGCGCGGACGACGTTCGACGTCTTCATGTGCGGGCTCCTTCAGGAGGCGGCGCCGCGGGACGGGCGCGCCGCCGGGTGGGGTGGGTAAAGGTAGCATGAAGCGACGGCCCCCGGCGCCCTGGGCACCGGGGGCCGTCTTCACGAGCGGACCCGGGCGACGTCAGTCGTCGTGGTGGATCGAGCCCCTGGTGTCGGTCTCCTTCATGAAGAGGGAGCCGATGACGAAGGTCATGGTGGCGATGACGATCGGGTACCAGAGGCCGTAGTAGATGTCGCCGGTGGCGGCCACGAGGGCGAAGACGATGGTCGGCAGGAAGCCGCCGAACCAGCCGTTGCCGATGTGGTAGGGCAGCGACATCGAGGTGTAGCGGATGCGGGCGGGGAAGAGCTCGACCAGCCAGGCGCCGATGGGCGCGTACACCATCGTCACGTAGATGACGAGGATGACGAGCAGCAGCACCACCATCGGCACGTTGACCTTCGACATGTCGGCCTTGGCCGGGTACATCTTGGTGGCGTCCTTGAGCGCCTTGATGAGCTCGGCGTTCTTGGCCTTGTAGTCGGCCCCGGCGGCGTTGCCGTCGAAGCTCTGCACCAGGGTGGCGCCCACCTTGACCGAGGCCACCGTGCCCGCCGGCGCCGCCTCGTTGGTGTACGGGATGGCCGACTTGGCGAGGAACGTCTTCACCTGGTCGCACGACGACTTGAAGGTCGCCTTGCCGACGGGGTCGAACTGGAAGGCGCAGTCGGACGGGTCGGCCACCACCACCACGGGCGACTGTGCGGCGGCCGCCTCGAGGTCGGGGTTGGCGTACTTCACCAGCGCCTTGAAGATCGGGAAGTAGGTGAGGGCGGCCAGGATGCAGCCCACCATGATGATCTTCTTGCGGCCGATCCGGTCGGAGAGGACGCCGAAGACGATGAAGAACGGCGTGCCGATGATGAGCGAGAAGGCCACGATCATGTTGGCGGCCTGGCTCTCCATCTTCACCGTCTGCAGCAGGAAGAAGAGCTCGTAGAACATGCCGGTGTACCAGACGACGCCCTGGCCGGCCGTGCCGCCGAAGAGGACGAGCAGCACGATCTTGAGGTTGCCCCAGCGCAGGAACGACTCGGTGAGCGGCGCCTTGGAGCCCTTGCCCTCCTCCTTCATGCGCTTGAAGACCGGCGACTCGTTCAGCTGCAGCCGGATCCAGACCGAGATGCCGAGCAGGATGACGGAGAGCAGGAACGGCACGCGCCAGCCCCACTCCTCGAAGGTCTGGGTGCCGAGGGCGATGCGGCACACCATGATGACGATGAGCGAGAGGAAGAGGCCCAGGGTGGCGGTGGTCTGGATGAACGAGGTGAAGTAGCCGCGCTTGCCCGGGGGCGCGTGCTCGGCCACGTAGGTGGCCGCGCCGCCGTACTCGCCGCCCAGGGCGAGTCCCTGCAGGATGCGCATGGAGATGAGGATGATGGGCGCCGCGATGCCGAGGGTGGCGAAGCCCGGCAGCAGGCCGACCACGAAGGTGGCGCCGCCCATGAGCAGGATGGTGACGAGGAAGGTGTACTTGCGGCCGATCAGGTCGCCGAGCCGCCCGAAGACGATGGCGCCGAACGGGCGGACGAAGAAGCCGGCGGCGAAGGCGAGCAGCGCGAAGATGAACGAGGTGGTCTCGTTCACCGCCACGAAGAAGTGCTTGGCGATGATCGCCGCGAGCGAGCCGTACAGGTAGAAGTCGTACCACTCGAAGACGGTGCCCAGGGAGGAGGCGAAGATGACCATCCGCTCTTCCTTGGTGATCCCGGCTCCCTTGCCTGGGATCGTCGCCACGTTCGTCTCTGCCATGCGTGTTCCTCCGGGGGTGGAGTTCTCTGGGGGTCCGCCGCTGCTGGGTAAATTTCCCTACCACGCGCCACACGGCATGCGCAATCTCAGCGCGCAAATCGCAAGACGTGCACGCACAAAATGCGTCCAGCGGCGGTCCAGTAAGAATCATGGCCCGCGCAGGTCCTCATCGCTGAGGATCCCGAAGCCACTAAGGAATATTTCACTTACCTGAGCGGGAGAAGGACCCGAGGGTGGGCCGACCCAAGACGGCCAGCGCCCCCAGGAGCGGGAGGAGCTCGATCACCCCGGCCCACCGGAAGAGGGGGGCGACGGCTCCGTAGCGATCGAGGCCGAGGCCGGCGAGCTGGTAGCCGAGCCCGTTGCCGCCGCCGAAGACCACCGCCGAGAAGATCGCCTGGCCGGTGGCCCGCAGCGGCCCCGGCACGATCCGCGACATCGCGGCGACCGCGCTCCCCCAGAAGAGGCCGAAGGTGAAGCCGTGCAGCAGCTGCAGCGCGATCACCGCGGCCGCTCCCTCGGCGCCGGCGAGCAAGAGCCAGCGCACCGACGAGGCGGCGAAGGCGGCCGCGAAGAGCGCGCGCAGCGAGAAGCGGCGCTCCAGCCGCGGGAAGAGGAGGAGCACCGCCACCTCGGCCGCCACCCCGGCGCTCATGCCGAGCCCGGTCACCGCCGAGGGGAGGCCGCGCTCGCGCACGAAGAGGCCGAAGAGCAGGTGGAAGGGGGCGCAGGCGAGCCAGTGGACGGCGCCGGCGGCGAGCAGGAGGAGCAGGCCGCGGTCCTGGAGCAGGGCGCGCACCTGGGGCCAGCCGGGGCGCGGGCCGCGCGGCGCCTCGGCGTGGGGCAGGCCGCGGGCGGCGAGCGCGTAGCCGGCCACCAGGATCGAGACCGTCAGCGGCACGGCGAGATCGCCCGGCCGGTCGCCGCGCGCCGCCAGGAGCCAGCCGACGAGGAGCGAGAGGAGGGCGAAGCCGATCGAGCCGCCGAGCCGGATGCGGGCGTAGCTCTGGCCCGGGTGGTCGCGCACGTGCTCGAGCGTGAGCGTGTCGAGGAGCGGCACCACCGCCCGGTCGCCCAGCGCCTGCGCCAGGACCACCGCCCCGGCCGCCAGCGGCGTGGCGGCGAGCGGCAGGAAGGCCGCGGCCGCGGCGGAGAGGAGCGTGGCGAGCCGCAGCGTCCGCTCCGGGGCGCCGGTCCGGTCGGCCAGGGCCGCCCAGCCGAGCGCCGCCACCGGGGCGACGAGCGGCCCGAGCATCTGCACCGTGCCGATGGCGCCGCCGGAGAAGCCGAGGCCGCGCAGGTAGGGCGCGTAGTAGGGGAGGAAGGCGCCGACGGCGCCGTAGTAGAGGAAGTAGAGGAGGCGCAGCCGCCAGGCGGAGGACATTCCTTGGTAGGGTGGCCATAGCATGACGCTCGCCGGGATGGTCCTGTGCGCCGGGCTCGGGACCCGGCTCCGCCCGCTCACCGGGCGCCTGCCGAAGCCGGCGGTGCCGGTCTGCCACGTGCCGCTCGTGCGCTGGGCCCTCGGCCTGCTGGCCGGCGCCGGCGTGCGGCGGGCGGTCGTCAACGTGCACCAGCTGCCGGACGCCATGGCCGAGGCCGCCCGCGCCGCGGCGGGCGAGCTGGGGCTCGAGCTCTCGGTGTCGCGCGAGCCGGTCATCGCCGGCACCGGCGGCGCGCTGCGCGAGGCGCGGGCCTGGCTCGCCGGCGCCGACGCCGTGCTCCTCGTGAACGGCGACGTCCTCTTCGACGCCGACCTCGGCGCCGCGCTGGCGGCCCACGCCGCCTCGGGCGCGCTCGCCACCATGCTCCTCCTGCCCATGCCGGCCGGGGCGCGCTACGCCGCGGTGGAGCTCGACGAGGCGGGGCGGGTGCGGCGCATCGCGGGCCGCTTCGGTCCGGGCGGCGACGGGCTCACGAGCTGGCACTTCCCGGGCGTCCACGTCCTCTCGCCGGAGCTCCTCGACCGCGTGCCGGCCGCGCCCTTCGAGCTCGACGTGAACCGCGACGTCTACCCGCCGCTCATGGCGGCCGGCCTGGTGCGGGGCCTCGTGACGAGCGGCGCCTGGAGCGACCTCGGCGCGCCCGCGAGCTACCTGGCGGCCAACCTGGAGGTGGCGGCCGGGCGGCTGCCGCTCCGCCGCTTCGGCGTGGCGCCGCCGCCGGCGGTGTCGCCCGAGGCGCGGGTGGCGAAGGGGGCGCTCGTCCGGGACGCGGTGGTGGGCGCCGGCTGCGTCGTGCCGGACGGCGCGCGCGTCGAGCGGGCGGTCCTCTGGCCGGGGACCGCGCTCCGGCCCGGCGAGGCGGTGGTGGACGCCGTCGCCGCCGGCGAGCTGCGCGTGCCGGCGGCCGGATAGCCGGCCGGACCTCAGGCCGGGCGGGCGCCGAGGGCGCCGGCCAGCTTGTCGTGGTCGCCGAAGAAGAAGACGGCCTGGACGACCAGCGCCACGAGGCCGACGAAGACCACGGCGAGCAGGCTGCCGCCGATCCAGAGCACCTTGTGCGTGGCGGCGCCGGTGAGCTCGCAGCGGGCGCCGCTCGCGGCGACGAGCGCCTCGCGCGAGGCCAGCACCTCGTTGAGCAGGAGGATGCCGGTGACGAACGAGGCGACGCCGAGCAGGAGGCCGAGCGGGTGGAAGACGAAGTTGGCCGCGGCGCCGCCCAGGCCGAGCCCGAGGTAGAGCCAGAAGAGCCGCTCGAACGAGGAGGGGCGGGAGGGCAGGAGCCGCGCGTAGGCGGTGCCGCACTGGAAGAACTTCACCAGGCCGTAGATGCCGAAGGTGACC
>DASTGK010000041.1:0-3782 GCA_035719085.1 Anaeromyxobacteraceae bacterium | reverse complement strand
GGTGCCGTGCCCGGCCTGGCTCACGCCGGCGCGCTCCGCACGGCCCGCCGCGCGCTCACACGGTCCATCCACGCCGCGCCCAGAGCGCGAAAGCCCATCCGCGAGCAGAGTGCGTCAAGCAGAATCGCCGCTCATTTCACTCCCAGTTGGGTACGCGAAGGCGCGCCTTGGCGACCACTGCGGGCGCGAGCCCGGGAGGCCCCTTGCGGGTGAAACAACTGCCTCTGGCGGCAGTGACACATTGCCGCGGCGACGCGCGGCGCCCACGCGGCGGCCCGCCTGCACCTCGTCGCGCGGCGACCCGCGGTCCTGCCGGGCGTGCCGCGCGTCGACTTGTAGGCCGATCACGCCGAGGCGCCTCGAACAAGGCGGCCCCGCCTCCCTGGCGACGGCTGCCGCGCGGCGACGTCGACCAGCGCCGCCGCGCTCGCCCGCCAGCCACGCCCCCTCGCTGCCGCCTCTCCGCCACCCCCTCGGCGAGCGCTTGGGCTCGAGAAGCCGGCCGTGAGCCAGTACTGGGACCGGACGGTCGGCGCAGGGATGTGAGGAATCCTGAGCCCCCGGCAGTCCTCGCGCGCGGGCGGACCGGCTTCGGTTCAGCGGCGCCGAGGCAGAGCGGCCGAGTCTGCGGACGACGCTCGCGGTTCCCGACTTCGTCGGAGCAGCGGACGCGCCCGAGCGTGCGGGCCCGTGGCCCGCGCTTCGGTCTGGCGGGGCCCCATCACGACCGCCCTGGGCGGCGGCCGCGCAGTTTTGCGCCGCGCTCGATGCGACGGCGCTGACCGCGCTTGACACCCTGAGTGCATGGCCGCTAGCGTCGGCGCACGGTTTCCCGTGAGCGCGCGGATGTCCGACCTGTTCTCGATCGACTACGCCGTCCCAGACGACGAGTGGCGGATCGTCGCGAGCGGGAGGCCGGGACTCGAAGGCGAGGCGGCCTTCCACTTCCTGAAGGGCGCGGCGCCCGGCCTGCGCGGCCGCCGCCTACAGCCTCGCCGCACGCTCGAAAACCGATCTGTTCTACCTGGGACGCTAGAACGCCATCCCCGCCGACGCGGTGAGCCGCACGCCGTCGAGCCTGGCGCCGTTCGGGGCGGCGCCGCCGGCCGACAGGGCGGTGCCGGCGAAGGTGCCGCGCGCCTCGAGCAGCACGTAGCGGAAGTCGACGCCGACCACGAGCCGCTCGCCGAGCCGGTGGAGCGCGCCGAGGCCGGCGTGGAAGCCGCCCGACCAGCGCTCGTCCTGGGCCGCGGACGACGCCTGCGTGGCGTCGACGGCGAGCCGGGTCCAGTAGGCGCCGCCGCCGGCCACGGCGTAAGGCTGGAAGCCGTGCTCCATGGGCGCGAAGAGCTTCACCGAGAGGGTGACCGGCAGCACGGTGACGGTGGTGTCGCTCGCGGCGACGCGCACGCGCCAGCCGCCGCCCGCCACCTCGAGCGCCACGCCCGGCAGGACCACGCGCCCGGCCGTCACCTCGGCGTCGGGGCCGGCCGGCGTGCCGGACACGCCGCGCGCCGTGAGCAGGAAGGCGCCCACCCGGCCGGTGACGTAGGTGGCGCCGGCGTCGAGCGCCCCGGCCTCGTCACCGGCGCGGGCGGCGGCCGGGGCGAGCGAGAGGACGAGGGCGGCGAGGAGGACGCGGAGCCGGGTCGGCATGACGCAGAGGACCGTAGCGGCGCGTCCGGGTCGAGGCAAGCGGCCCGGCGGGACCGCGAGCACCGGAGACGGCGAGGCCCCGCGCCGCCACGAAGGCGGCCGGGGCCCCGGAGAGAGTGAGTACGGCTCGTGGCGTCCGCGCCGGGCGACCGCCGCTGGCGGTCACTCGGATGGCGCGGCGCCGCGAAGAGCGGTCAGCGCACGAAGACGACGTGCGGGTGGAGCTGGCGCGAGAGCGGCGACTCGGTCAGGAGCCTGAGGGCCCGCTCCACCTTCTTGGCGCCGGCGCCGGGCACGGCGTCGTAGGCGGCGGAGATGAGGTCGCCGAGGGTGGTGACGGTGCGGGAGGAGCGCCGGTTCCGGTTCGTCGTCTTCATGGTGGTTCGTCTCCCTGCGTGTGCGTTCGTTACCTTCCTCCCTAGCAATCCCCTTGCCTCGGGCCGAGGGGAGGCGTTACACGGGGTTGCGCCGTGCGGGCCGACCGCCGGCTGTCGTTTTTTCAGCCAGTTGTTCGGGGTTCCTTTCAGCCCCTGTCCGGGCTTCAGCCCGGGACTGACCGGCTGATTTCCAAGCCCCCGAGGATCGAAACATGCCGTCGAAGCCGTCGCGCGAGCTCGAGACGTTCCCCAACCCGGAGCCGGGCCGTCCCTACGAGATCGCCATGGAGTGCCCGGAGTTCACCTGCGTCTGCCCGAAGACCGGGCAGCCGGACTTCGCCACCATCCGCATCCGCTACGTGCCGAACAGGCGCTGCGTCGAGCTGAAGAGCCTGAAGCTCTACCTCTGGAGCTTCCGCGACGAGGGGACGTTCCACGAGGCGGTGACCAACCGGATCTGTGACGATCTGGTGAAGGCGATGGCGCCCCGCTTCCTCGAGGTGACCGGCGACTTCGCCATCCGCGGCGGCATCCACACGGTCGTCACCGCGCGCCACGGCAAGCGGCCGCCCCAGTAGCGTCCCCTCCCCCGGTGACAGGCTCGAGCGCACGCACCGCGACCGCGCGGCCGAACCGCGCACCTCGGCGCTCCGGCCGCGCCCGTCCGGGCTAGAATCGGCCGCCCGTGCCGCAGACCGTGCCCGCCCTGCCCGAATTCGACCCGGCCTCGCTGGTCGGGACCACGCTCGACGGGCGCTACCTCGTCGAGGAGCACCTCGCCACGGGCGGCATGGGCGCGGTCTTCCGGGCGCGCCACGTCTACATGCGCAAGGACGTGGCGCTCAAGGTGCTGCGCCCCGACCTCTCCGCCTCGGCGGAGCTGGTGGAGCGGTTCCGGCGCGAGTCGGAGATCGCCGCCTCGCTCGAGCACGACCACATCGTCCGGGTCACCGACTTCGGCCGCACGCCGGAGGGCTGGCTCTTCCTCGCCATGGAGCTGCTCTTCGGCGAGAGCCTCTTCGACCGGCTGCGGCGCGAGGGCTTCCTGCCGCCGGAGGAGGCGGTGACGATCCTCTGGCAGGTCTGCGCCGGGCTCGAGGCGGCCCACGCCCGCGGCGTGGTCCACCGCGACCTGAAGCCGGAGAACGTCTTCCTGGCGCGCTCGCCGGGCGGCCGCGAGGTGGCCAAGATCCTCGACTTCGGCATCGCCAAGATGGCCGACCCGTCGAGCGAGGGGGCGACGCAGGCCGGCATGGTGGTCGGCACGCCCGAGTACCTCTCGCCGGAGCAGGCCACCGGCTCGGCGGTCGACGGCCGCGCCGACCTCTACACCGTCGGCCTCATCGCCTGGCGCGTGCTGGCCGGGCGCCACCCGTTCAAGGCCGACGAGCCGCGCGCGCTCCTCATGATGCAGGCGACGCGCCCGGTGCCGTCGCTCGTCGAGGCGCGCCCGGACCTCGCCGCCTGGCCGGCGCTCGTCGCCGCCGTGGCCCGGGCCTGCGAGAAGGAGCCGGCCGCCCGCTTCCAGACGGCGACCGACCTGAAGGCCGAGCTGGCCGCGGCGCTCGGTCCGGCCTTCCACCTCGCCGAGTCGACGCCGCCGCCGGCCGTGAGCTACGCCCCGCTCGGCTCGCCCGAGCCGGGCGCCTGGGCGGCGCGCCCGACCTCGAGCGGCACCATCCGGCTCGGCGCCCCGGTCCCCTCCGCGCCGTCGCTCGAGCCGCTGCCCGCCCAGACCGCGCCGCCGCT
>DASTGK010000040.1:0-5174 GCA_035719085.1 Anaeromyxobacteraceae bacterium | reverse complement strand
CCAGCTCCTGCAGCCGCGCCTCGGCCCCCTCGGCCCGGTTGAGCGCCGCCTCGAGCGCCGACCGGCCGGCCTGCTGCTCCGACCGGACGGCCTGCAGCGCCGACTGCGCCTCGTGGATGGCGCCCGACCGCTCCGCCAGCTCGGTCACGGCGCGGGTCCGCTCCTCGCCGACGCGGGCCGCCTCCATCTCGGCCTCGGCCAGCCGGCGCGTCAGGTCGGCCTGCGCCGCCCGGATGTCCCCGAGCTCGCGGTCGCGCAGCGCCAGCACCTGGGCGAGCCGCTCGGCGTCGGCGCGGGCCGCCTGCCCCGCCTCGCGCTCGGCGTCGCAGAGCGCCTCGGCGCCGCGCAGCTTCTCGGTGGCCGCCTCGAGGTCGGCGCGCAGCGCCTCCGCCGAGGCCAGGTGGACGGCCCGGGAGCGCTCGGCCTCCTCGGCCGCGAGCCCGCGCGCGTCCGCCAGGGCGTCGCGCTCGCCGCGGGCCTGCTCCACCTCGCGCAGCAGCCGCTCCAGCTCGACGCGCGCCTCGCCCTCGGCGGCCAGGGCGGCGTCGCGGTCCTGCAGCAGCCCCTCCTTCTCCTGGAGCGCCGCCTCGAGCTCGCCGAGGAGCGCCTGGCGGGCCGCCGCGATCTCGTCGCGCACCGCCCGGACGTCGGTGAGGCTGGTGAGCGCCTGATCGCGCTCGGCCTGCGCCTCGGCCACCACCCGCTCGGCCGCCGCCCGGGCCGCCTCGCCCGCCGCGGAGAGCGTCCGGGCCGCCTCGCGCGCCCCGGCGGCGGCGTCGAGCAGGAGCCGCGCCGGCATGGCGGCCATGGTGAGGCCGGTGAGGCCGGTCGGCTCGTCGCCGCAGATGGCCAGGTAGGCGGCCGCGTCCGACTCGCCGGCCTGGGAGCCGTCGACGCTGACGTCCGGGTCGCTGCCGTCCTGCGGCGGCAGCACCACCGCGAAGCCGACGGTGGCGGAGAGCGTGGCCACCTCGACCGAGGGGAAGCGCTCGGTGAGCGCGCCGACGAAGCTCTCGTAGGAGGGGGCGAGCGCCGGGGCCTCCTCGCCCGCCAGGTCGGCGAGCGAGCGGCCCCCGGCGGCCACGGCGGTGACGAGCGTGCCGCCGTCGGCGAGGAGCCGCGCCACGGCGGCGAGCCGGGCCGGGTCCTCGGCGAGCGGCCCGCCGTCGGCGAGGAGCACGAGGTCGAAGGCGCCCGGCTTCAGGGCCTCGAGCGGCATCGCCTCGAAGCGGACGAAGGGGTGGCGGCCGGCGGCGCGGGCCGCCTCGAGCGACGCCTCGTCCGGCTCGACCGAGAGGACGGCGGCGGCGCCGCGCTCGGCGAGGAGCAGCGCGCTCGCGCCGTCGGTGGCGGCGGCGGCGCCGATCTCGAGGACGCGCCGGCCCTCCAGCAGGGGCTCGATGAAGCTGTAGCGGGCGAGGATCTCGCCGGCGCCGTTGCGGGCGAAGAAAGAGGCCATGATCCGCCGATGTTACACCGGCGGGACGCGGACCGCAGGATCCAGGCTGCAGGCGATAGCGCCTACTCGGTCTTCAGCAGCGCCACGTGCGGCAGGTTGCGCAGCCGCCCGTCGTAGTCGAGCCCGTAGCCGACCACGAACTTGTCCTCGATGGTGAAGCCCTTGAAGTCGACGGGGACGTGGACCCGGGCCCGGGCCGGCTTCTCGAGCAGCGCGGCCACCTTGAGGCTGCGCGGGTGGCGCGTCGCCAGGTTGTCGAGCAGGTAGCGGACCGTGAGGCCGGTGTCGACGATGTCCTCGACGAGCAGCACGTCCTCCCCCTCGATGGAGCGAGCCAGGTCGTGCGTGATGCGCACCACGCCCGTGCTCTCGGTCCCCTGGTAGGAGGAGACGCCCATGAAGTCGACCTCCAGCTCCGGCAGCGGGATGGCGCGGACGAGGTCGGCGAGGAACATGAAGCTCCCCTTCAGCACGCCGACGCAGATGAGCCGCTTGCCGGTGTGCTGCCGGGCGATGTCGCGGCCGAGCTCGGCGATGCGCTCGCGGATCTGGGCCTCGGAGATGAGGACCTCGGTGGTGGGGGCGTGGCTCATGGGTCGGACCTCGGGGCGCGCGGCGTCCGGGCCGCGGCGGGGCGACTCAAAGCGCAGCGGCGCGCCAGCGTCAAGCGGGCGGGCGGTGGTAGAGAGGGGCGGTGCGCCTCGCCACCCTCGCCCCGGCCAAGGTGAACCTCGTCCTCGCCGTCGGGCCGCTCCGCCCCGACGGCTACCACGACCTGCGGACCCTCATGGTCCCGCTCGACCTCGGCGACGAGGTGGAGGTGCGGATCGGGCGGCGGGCCGGGCCGGTCACCTGCCGCGTGCCGGGCCGGCCGGAGCTCGACGGTCCGGGCAACCTCGCGGCCCGCGCCGCCGAGGGGTTCCGGCGCCGCTTCGGCGTCGACCGGGCGATCGCCATCCGCATCGAGAAGCGGACGCCGGTCACGGCCGGGCTCGGCGGCGGCTCGTCGGACGCCGCGGCGGCGCTGCGCTGCCTGGCCCGCGCCTTCGGCGTGCGCGACCGGGCGGCGCTCGCCGAGGTCGGCCTCGAGGTCGGCTCCGACGTCCCCTTCTTCCTCGGCGACGGGCCGGCCTGGGCCGGCGGCCGCGGCGAGCGGCTGCGCCCGGCGGAGGTGGCGCCGCTCCACCTCGTCCTCGCCTACCCGCCGGACCCGGCGCTCGCCATCCGCGCCGGCGACGCCTACCGCTGGCTCGATGAGGCCCGGGACGGCCGCGAGGTGCCCGACCTCGCCCGGAGGAGGCTCTCGGCCCGGCCCACCCAGACGGGGAACGACCTCCAGCCCCCCTGCGTCGCGCGGTTTCCTGCCTTAGGACGTCTGCTAGGGCTGCTCGCGGACGCCGGGGCGAGCATCGCGCTGATGTCCGGGAGCGGCCCCACCGTCTTCGGCCTCTTCCCCGGGCGGGCCGCCGCCCGCCGAGCGGCCGGGGCGGTCCAGGCGATGGAGGGCGAACGCGCCGAGGTCTTCATCGCACGGACGATGCGGCGGCAGCCGAGGGTGTCATGGAGATCACCGAGGTCCGCGTCTTCCCCGTCAACGAGGAGAAGCTGAAGGCCTACGTCACCATCACGCTCGACGCCTGCTTCGTCGTCCGCGACCTCAAGGTGATCCACGGCACCACCGGCCTCTTCGTCGCCATGCCGGCCAAGCGGCGCAAGGACGGCACCTTCAAGGACATCGCCCACCCGCTCAACTCCGAGACGCGCGAGCGGATGGAGCGGGCCATCCTGGCCGAGTACGACCGCGAGCTGAAGCGCGGCACCGTCCCCCGCGCCACCGGCACCGATCTGCACGATCACTGACACCTGGCCGACACACCCGTCGACTCCGGTCGGACGCTTCTGGTAGAAGCGCCCTCGTCGCCACCTCACGGAGGATCGATGGCCCAGAACGGCAGCCGCCCCGACTACAAGCTCTTCGCGGGCAACTCCAACCGGAAGCTCGCGGAGGCCATCGCCCAGTCGCTGGGCCGGTCGCTCTCGAACGCCATGGTGGGCCGCTTCTCCGACGGCGAGATCCAGGTGGAGATCGGCGAGAACGTCCGCGGCCTCGACACCTACATCATCCAGTCGACCTCGAGCGACGCCAACGCCAACCTGATGGAGCTGCTCATCATGGTCGACGCGCTGAAGCGCGCCTCGGCCGGCACCATCAACGCCGTCGTCCCCTACTACGGCTACGCCCGCCAGGACCGGAAGGTCGCCTCGCGCAGCCCCATCACCGCGAAGCTGGTGGCCGACCTGATCGAGGCGGCCGGCGCCACCCGCGTCGTCTCGATGGACATGCACGCCGGCCAGATCCAGGGCTTCTTCAACATCCCCTTCGACCACCTCTACGCGGCGCCGGTGCTGCTCGACCACATGAAGCGGCGCTTCGACGGCCGCGCCGACGAGCTGGTCATCGTCTCGCCCGACGCCGGCGGCGTGGAGCGGGCCCGCGCCTACTCGAAGCGGCTCGGCGCCAGCCTCGGCATCGTCGACAAGCGGCGGCTCAAGGCCAACGTGGCCGAGGTGCTGAACGTCATCGGCGACGTCAACGGCAAGGTGACGGTGCTGCTCGACGACATGATCGACACCGCCGGCACGCTCACCCAGGCGGCCAACGCGCTCGTCGACAAGGGGGCGGCCAAGGTCTACGCCTACGCCACCCACGCCGTCCTCTCCGGCCCGGCCGTCGAGCGGATCTCGAAGAGCCCGATCGAGGAGGTGGTGGTGACCGACTCCATCGTCCTCTCGCCGGCCGCCGCCGCCTGCCCGAAGATCAAGGCGCTCTCCTGCGCCAGCCTCTTCGCCGAGGCCATCCGGCGCATCCACCACGGGGACTCGCTGTCGAGCTTGTTCGTCTAGCCCGACCGGGGCGGCCGGCTTGACCCGGCCACCTCGATCCGGTAATCACCCGCCTTCCCTGGGGTTCAGCCTCACCGGACCCCGTTCACCACCACCCAGGGCCGACGCCTCGCGGCGCCTGCCCCTCGCCCGAGCCGAACGAACGGCCGGCCCGAGTCCATTGGGAGTCGAACCATGTCGCAGAACGTCCTTTCCGCCGAGAAGCGCGAGGGCAAGGGCAAGGGCCCCGCCCGCCGCCTCCGCCAGCAGGGCAAGATCCCCGCCGTCGTCTACGGCAAGCAGGGCGCGCCCTCGCACCTGGCCGTCGATCCCGACCTCCTCATGGAGGCCATCGACACGCCGCGGAAGTTCAACACGCTGCTCACCCTCAAGGTCGACGCGGCGGAGAAGTTCGTCCTCTTCAAGGACTACCAGGTCGACCCGGTCACCCGCCGGCTCCTCCACGCCGACTTCCTCGAGGTGAAGCTCGACGAACCGGTGAAGGTCGAGGTCCCGGTCCAGATCACCGGCAAGGCCGTCGGCACCGCCGAGGGCGGCATCCTCTCGGTCTCGGCCCACGAGATCGTGGTCCAGGCGCTGCCCACCAAGATCCCGGAGAAGATCGCGGTCGACGTCACCGAGCTCAAGATCGGCCAGTCGATCCACATCTCCGAGGTGAAGGCCCCCGAGGGCTGCACCTTCAAGTTCTCGACCGACTACGTCGTCGCGTTCGTCGCCATCCCGGAGAAGGAGGAGGTCGTCGCGGTGGCGGCGGCGGTCCCGGGTGCCGAGGGCGCGGCGGCGCCGGCGGCTGGCGCGGCTCCGGCCGCGG
>DASTGK010000039.1:0-2088 GCA_035719085.1 Anaeromyxobacteraceae bacterium | reverse complement strand
GCACGCGCCGCACCGACCTCGAGGGCCGCACGCCGAACCAGCGCCAGTACCTGCGTCACATCCTCGAGCACGACATCGCCTTCGGCATCGGCCCCGCCGGCACCGGCAAGACGTATCTGGCGATGGCGATGGCGGTGGCGGCGCTGATGCGCGACAGTTTCGCCCGCATGATCCTCACCCGTCCGGCGGTGGAGGCGGGCGAGAAGCTCGGCTTCCTGCCGGGCGACATCGCCGAGAAGGTGAACCCCTACCTGCGGCCGCTCTACGACGCGCTGCACGACATGGTCGACTTCGATCGGGCGCGCAAGATGCTCGAAAAGGGCGTCATCGAGGTGGCGCCGCTCGCCTTCATGCGCGGCCGCACCCTCAACGACTCCTTCATCATCCTCGACGAGGCCCAGAACACCACCAGCGAGCAGATGAAGATGTTCCTCACCCGGCTCGGCTACGGCTCCAAGGCGGTGGTGACCGGCGACGTGACGCAGGTGGACCTGCCGTCCGGGCGCCCGAGCGGCCTGCTCGAGGTGCAGAAGGTGCTGAAGGGGGTCGAGGGGATCGCCTTCTGCGCCTTCTCCGAGGTGGACGTGGTGCGCCACCCGCTGGTGCAGGAGGTGGTCCGCGCCTACGAGGCCTTCGAGGCCGACCGGCAGGCCGAGAAGGCCGAGCGCAAGGCGCCCCGGCCCGCCGAGGGCGACCCCGAGTAGCGGGGTTCCCGTTGCCTTTCGGCGATCCCGGTGCGAGGCTCGCGCCGTGCCCGAGCCAGCCCCGACCGCCGTCCTCGCCGCGCCCGGCTGGCGCGCCCGGCTCGCCGGGGCCGACCTGCCGGGGCGGCTCCTGGCGCTGCTGCTGCTCGGCGCCGTGGGGGCCGCGGCCGGCTTCCTGCTCGTGCCGCCCGGCCCGCCGCGCCTGCCCGGCCCCGAGGCGCTCGGCACGCCGGCGCCGGTCACCATCAAGGCCGACCGCGACTACGACATCGTCGACGAGGACGCCACGGCGCGGCGCCGGGCCGCCGCCGCCGCCGCCGAGCGGCCGGTCTACGACGAGGACGACTCGGCCGACGACGAGGCGGCGGCCCGCATCCACGCCGCCTTCGCGCTGATGCGCGAGGAGGAGGCGGCGCTGCGGGCGCAGCGCCCGGTGGCCGAGCCGGCCGAGCTCCTGCGCCGTTACGCCTCGCAGCGCGACGCCTTCGTGGCGCGGCTGCAGCTCCTGGTGCGCGACGAGGACTTCGCCGCGCTCGCCGCCGCGCGGTTCGGCGAGGGGGTGGAGCGGGACCTCACCGCCCTCGCCACCAAGGGGCTCACCGGCCTGGTGGTGGGGGACCGGGCGCTCCTGCCCGAGGACCGGGCCGAGGGGTTCGTGGTGCGCACCTCGCGCGCCGGCGACGCCACCGGCTCGCGCGTGGTCACCGACCTGGCGCTGGTGCGCGACGTGGCCACGGCGCGCGAGGAGGTGGCCCGGGCCGCCGCCGCCCGGCTCGACGGCCAGCCGGCGCCGCTCCGCGCCGCCCTGACCCACCTCGCCACCGCCGCCATCCGGCCCACGCTGGTGCACAACCAGGCCGAGACCGAGCGGCGCCGCGCCGACGCCGCCGCCCATGTGAAGCCGGTGGGCCTGCAGGTGAAGCGCGGCGAGCGGATCGTCTCGGCCGGCGAGGTGCTGGAGCCGCGCCACCTGGTGGTCCTCGACGCCCTGCGGGCCCGGCGCAGCAACGAGGACCGGTCGCTCGCCCGGCTCGGCGGCGGGGCGCTCGTGGCGCTCTTGGTGGCGGCGCTCTGGCGCTTCGCCCGGCGGGCGCTGCCGCGCTTCCGGCCGAGCGGCAAGGACACGCTGCTCCTCGCCGTGCTGCTCGGCGGCTCGATGGCGCTGGCGGCGGGCGGCGTGCTCGGGGCCGACCTCCTCGCCGAGCGCTGGCCGGCCCTGCCGCGCGCCGCGCTCCTCTGGCTCGTGCCGCTGGCGGCCGGCGCCGTGGTGGCGCGCCAGGTGCTGTCGGCCGAGGCGGCGCTCCTCTTGGCCCTCGCCACCGGGCTCGGCGCGGGGCTCGTCGCCGGCCCGGCGCTGCCGGTGGCGCTCCAGGCCATCGTCACC
>DASTGK010000038.1:0-2579 GCA_035719085.1 Anaeromyxobacteraceae bacterium | reverse complement strand
CGGCCCGCCCGCCGCGCCCGGCGCGGCCCCGGCGGCCTGCTCGTCCGGACCCTCGGAGCCCTCGGCCTCCTCGTCGTCCGGACCCTCCTCCTCGTCGCCCCCCGCGCCCACCTCGATCACGGCCGTGTGGCCGCCGGCCGGCAGGGGCTCGGTCTCGGTGTCGCCGTCGCGGACCGGCTCGTCCAGGGCGAGGACCTCGTCGGCCTCCTCGACCTCGGACGCCTCGGCCCGGACCGGCTCCTCGTGGCGCCGGTGGCGCTCGCGCCCGCCCTGACCGCCGCCGCGCCCCGCGCCGCGCCCGCGGCCGTGCCCCTCGCGCCCGCCGCCCTCGCCCTCGCCGTCCTCGGCCGCGTGGGCCGGGTGGCGCTCCGCCTCGGCGCGCCAGCGGTGGAGCACCTCCAGCCCCTCGCCGGTCGCCTCGACCGAGATCTGGAGCAGCTGGAGCGCGTCGGTGAAGTGGGGCTGGCCGGCCGGGCCGCGCCCGCGCCGCCGGCGGCGCCCGCCCGCCTTCTTGGGCGGCTCGTGGAAGTGGCGCTGCGCCTGGAGCGCGAGGCGCACCCCCTCGGCCACGCGCCGCGGCAGCCGCGAGGTCTGCACCAGCTCGGCGAGCAGCGCCTCGGCGGCGTCGGACGCCCCCTCCCCCTCGACCGCGCCGAGGTGGCCGATGAGGGCGCCGAGCAGCACCACCTCGGTCGGCTGGGCGCCGGAGCGGACCAGCCGGTCGAGCGCGCCCAGGTGGGCGAAGAAGGCCTTGCGCTGCGCGTCGTCCCAGCGCTCGTGGGCGGCGCCGAGCGCCGGCAGGATGACCGGCAGGGCCCCGCAGGCGCGCAGCAGCGCGAAGGCGCGGGCCGAGCCGCCGCAGCGGAGCAGCTTGAAGATCTCCTCGAGCACGCGGGCCGGCGCGCAGCGGGCCAGCTCGCCGGCGTGGCGGCGCATCGCCTCGAAGGTGTCCGGGGCGATGGCGAAGCCGAGCCGCGCCGCGAAGCGGACGGCGCGCAGCGCGCGCACCGGGTCCTCGCGCATGCGGATCTCCGGATCGCCGATGGTGGCCATCCGGTGGGCCTCGAGGTCGGCCCGCCCGCCCACGTAGTCGATCACCTCGCCCGTGGCCGGGTCGTAGAAGAGGCCGTTCACCGTGAAGTCGCGGCGGACGGCGTCCTCCTCGGCGGTGCCGAAGACGTTGTCGCGGGTGATGAGCAGGTCGCCGTCCTGGCCGGTGTCGTCGGCCACGTCGGTCGGGTTCTTGCGGAAGGTGGCGACCTCGATCACCTTGCCGCCGCGGAAGTAGACGTGCGCCAGCCGGAAGCGCCGGCCGATGAGCCGGCAGTTGCGGAAGATGGCCCGCACCTCGCCCGGGTGGGCGTCGGTGGCGAGGTCGAAGTCCTTGGGCTTGGCGCCGAGCAGCAGGTCGCGCACGCAGCCGCCGACGAAGTAGGCCTGGTGGCCCATGGCGCGCAGCCGGTAGATGACGCGCAGCGCGTCCTGGTCGAGCCGGTCCACCGGGATCTCCGGCGGGTGCTCCGGCTGCTGCATCGGCGGGTCGAGCACGAGGCCGGGCGGTGGGCGGCCGCGGGGGTGCTCGTCGTCGTGATCTTCGGTGTGGCGGGTGGTGCGGTGGTGATGGTCTCGGTCGGATCGCTCTGTCATCGTTACGCCGGATCGGGGGGCGCTTCCGGGCGGCGGGGGATCCGCGCGCCTCCGAACGCACCGACACCGTCGGGCTCGTCCTTGGGGTGGCTCTTTACCGGCCCGGTCCGCGTCCGTCAATTGCATGGCTCCCTCGGACGGGCCAGACCGGGCGCCTGCCCGGACCCGATCACCGCCCCGGGAGCGGGCCGTTCAGGGGTCGAAGAGGTCGCGCTGCGCCGGCCCGAGCCCCAGCACCTCGCGCACGGGGCCGTAGGTGCGCCGGTGGAGCGGGCAGGCGCCGAGCCGGCGGAGCGCCTCCAGGTGGACCGGCGCGCCGTACCCCTTGTGGCGCGCGAAGCCGTAGCCGGGGAAGCGCGCGTCGGCCTCCACCATCATGGCGTCGCGCGTCGTCTTGGCGATGACGCTGGCGGCGGCGATGGAGAGGCTCTTGGCGTCCCCCTTCACGATCCCCTGCTGCGGCAGGCGCAGCTCCGGGATGCGGCGCGCGTCGACGAGCAGCTGCTCCGGCGCCACCGCGAGCGCCTCGACGGCGCGGCGCATGGCGAGCAGGCCGGCCCGGTAGACGTTGAGCTCGTCCACCTCGGCCGCCGACGCCTCGCCGACCGCCCAGGCCACGGCGCCCGCCTTCACCTCCGCGGCGAGCCGGTCGCGCGCCGGCTCGTCGAGCTGCTTCGAGTCGTCGAGGCCGCGCGGGCGCAGCTCCCTCGGCAGGATGACGGCCGCGGCCACCACCGGCCCGGCGAGCGTCCCCATGCCCGCCTCGTCGACGCCGGCGATCCGCTCCACGCCGGCCGCCCAGAGCGCCGACTCGTACTCGAGCAGCCGGCGCAGCCGCTGCCCCTCGGCCCGGTTGGCGGCGCGCCGGCGCTCCACTGCGGCCAGCACGGCCCGGGCCCCGGCGCGCGGGTCGGCGGCCAGCGCGGCCTCCA
>DASTGK010000037.1:0-2599 GCA_035719085.1 Anaeromyxobacteraceae bacterium | reverse complement strand
ACTCCCTCTGCAGCCTGACCAGGCTGCTCGCCTCGGCGACGAAGCAGAAGGGTCAGACGAAGTCGGAGTAGAGCGTGATGGCGGTGGGCATGCCTGGGAGCCTAACGGCCGAGCCCGAGCCGCGCCGCGTCCTCGGGCGTGTTGACGTTCTCGAAGGCGCGCCCCGCGGGGTCGACGAGCCGCCACTCGGCCTCCTCGACGACGCGGGCGCCGACGCGGCGCGCCAGCTGCTGGAGCGAGGGGTCGCCCTCGGCGAGCGCGGCCGCGAAGTCGGGCAGGCAGGCGCGCGACCAGAGGGCGTGGAGCGGCTCGAGCCGGCCGCCCCAGCGCGGCACCACCGCCCGCGCCCCCTCGCGCCGCGCGGCGAGCAGCGCCAGCGCCTCGCGGGAGACGAAGGGCATGTCGCAGGCGACGGTGAAGACCCACGGCGTCGGCGCGGCCGAGAGCGCCGCGTGGATCCCGCCCGGCGCCCCCTTGCCCGGCACCAGGTCGGCGACGATCGGCGCGCCGAACCGGGCGTACGGGGCGGGATCGTTCGCCACCACCACGGCGCCGGCGAGGAGCTCGCGGAAGAGCCGCAGCGTGCGCGCCGCGATGGGCTCGCCCGCGACCTCGAGCAGCCCCTTGGCGACGCCCCCGAGCCGGACGGCGCGCCCGCCCGCCACCAGGGCGCCGGTGACGTCGGGGTAGGGGGTCGCCATGGCGCCACCCTAGCACCGCGGCGCGTGGACCTCTCCGGTCGATTGGTGTAAACAAGCCGGTTCCATGACCCCGGAGCAGCGGCTGGCGGCCTTCCAGAAGTTCGTGGCCGCGAAGCCGGACGACCCCTTCACCCGGTACTCGCTCGCCATGCAGCTCCGCACCATGCGGCGCGACGAGGCGGCGGCGGCCGAGTTCCAGGAGCTGGGGCGCCGCGCGCCGGACTACGTGCCGACCTGGCTCATGCTCGGGCAGACGCTCGAGACGCTGGGGCGGGACGCCGAGGCGGCCGCGGCCTACCAGGCCGGCATCGCCGCGGCGGGCAAGCGGCAGGACCACCACGCGCGCGGCGAGCTCGAGGACGCCCTCGAGAAGCTGCGCGCCAGGGGACGGTGACCGTCCCGGAGACGAGCACGATGAGCGACGCCACCACCACGACCTACCCGCACATCCCGCTGGGCGGCCTCCTCAAGGGGAAGCGCGCCCTCGTCACCGGCGTGGCCAACGACCGCTCCATCGCCTGGGCCATCGCCGAGGCCTTCCACGCCGAGGGGGCCGAGCTGGCCTTCACCTACCCGGGCGAGGCCATGGGGGCGCGGGTCGTCCCGCTCGTGAAGCCGCTCGGCCCGGCCGCCATCCTCGACATGGACGTCTCCGACGACGCCTCCATCGAGAAGGCCTTCGCCGACCTCGGCAGGGTCTGGCCGGCCTTCGACATCCTCATCCACTCCATCGGCTTCGCCCCGCGCGGCGCCCTGGCCGGCCGCTTCACCGACGTGACCACCCGCGAGGCCTGGCGCATCACCCTCGACGTCTCGGCCTACTCGCTCATCGCCCTTACCCGCGCGGCCAAGCCCTTCATGCCGAAGGGCGGCAGCGTGGTGGCGCTCTCCTACTACGGCGCCGAGAAGGTGGTGCGGAACTACAACGTCATGGGCGTGGCCAAGGCGGCGCTCGAGTCGTCGATGCAGTACCTGGCCGAGGACCTCGGCCAGGACGGCATCCGGGTCAACGCCATCAGCGCCGGCCCGGTCAAGACGCTGGCCGCCGCCGGCATCAAGGGCATGCGCGCCATGCTCGACGAGAACGCCGAGAAGACGCCGCTGCGGCGCAACATCGACCAGGAGGACGTGGCCCGCGCCTGCCTCTACCTGTGCAGCGACCTGGCCCGCAGCGTCACCGGCGAGGTGCTCCACGTCGACTGCGGCCAGAACATCCTGGGCGTCGTCTCGATGGCCTCGGCGCCGCCGGGCGGCGATCCCCGCCCGCCCGCCTACCCGACGATGTCCTCGCCGCCGTCGACGCCGAGGACGTTGCCGGTCAGCCAGGTGGTCTCCGGGCGCGCCAGCGCCACCACCACCGCGGCGACGTCGGCCGGGGTGGTGAGCCGCCTGGCCGGGTGGATCGAGAGGGCGTGCTCGATCATCTTCTCGTTGCCCGGGATCTTCCGGAGCGCCGGCGTGTCGGTGACGCCGGCCCGCAGGGCGTTCACCGCGATGCCGCGCGGCACGAGCTCGAAGGCGAGCTGCCGGCAGTGGCTCTCGAGCGCCGCCTTGGCCGAGGAGACCGCGCCGTAGCTCGACCAGTGCCGGTGGCTGCCGGCGCTCGTCATGGCGAAGACGTGGGCGCCGCGCCCGAGCACGCCGGCCCGCAGCGCGTCCTGCACCCAGTAGACGAGGCTGTGGGCCATCACGTCGAGCGTCATGTCCATCTGCGGCTGGCTGATGGCGTCGGCCGGCAGGTCGGTCACGAAGGGCTTGAGCGCGCCGAAGGCGAGCGAGTGGAGCAGGACGTCGAGGCCGTCCGGCTGCCCCTCCTCGGCGAGCACCTTCCTCACCTCGGCGAGCACCTCGGCCCGCTTCTCCGGGTCGGCGGCGTTCACGTTGAAGAAGTGCGAGCG
>DASTGK010000036.1:0-4499 GCA_035719085.1 Anaeromyxobacteraceae bacterium | reverse complement strand
GGGCGGTCCAGAAGAAGCCGTCGCCCAGGGCCGCGAGCGGCCCCTGGAGCGTCTGCTTGTACTGGAGCGGCTGGGCCCCCGGCTCGGCGCCGGCGGCGACATTCTCCTCGTGGTGGATCGCGCCGCCGAGGATCGCCGCCGCCACGCCGCAGAGCGCCGCCCCGGCGAGCCGCAGCCGGTCGGCGAGGCGCGGCAGGGAGAGCCGGGCGATGTCGGCCACCACGCCGTCGCCCTTCAGGTAGCCGGCGCGGAAGAGGCCGGCCCGGAGCGCCACGTGGATGAGGTTGGAGACGACGAGCGCGCCGATGACGGCGGGCCAGCCGAAGCGGAGCGCGCCCACCGCCGCCACCGCGCCGAAGAAGGGGCGCAGCGCCGTCCAGAAGAAGCCGTCGCCCACCGCGGCGAGCGGCCCCTGGAGCGTGGCCTTGTAGTCGAGCGGGGCCGCCCCCGGCTCCTGGCCCGCCGCCACCTTCTCCTCGTGGTGGATGGCGCCGCCCAGGATGGCCGCGGCCATGTAGGGGTGGCAGTTGAAGAAGCGCAGGTGGCGGCCGAGCGCCTCCTCGCGCCGCGCCGCGTCGGGGTAGAGCGCCCGCAGCGCCGGGTCGATGGCGTAGGCGAAGCCGAGGTTCTGCATGCCGCGCCGGTTCCAGGCGGCCTGCAGGAAGAGGCAGCGCCAGAAGACGCGCACCAGCGTGAGCGCCGGCACCTTCACGCGCGCCCCCCGAGGACGAGCTGGAGGGCGAGCACCAGCCCGGCGGCGGCGGCGAAGGCCCAGCCGGCCCGGCGCGCCCGCAGCGCCTTGGCGCCGGCGGCGCAGGCGACGCCGGTGAAGGCCCACCAGGCGAGCGCGAGCGGCGCCTCCAGGCTGGGCGCGTCGCGCAGGAGCACCGGCACGGCCGCGCCGCAGAGCGCCGCGCCGATGGGGGCGAGCACCCCGGCGATGGCGAAGGGGAGCGCCAGGCCGGCGAGGTTGAGCCGCACCGCGGTGCGGGCCCGGTGGCAGGCCAGCTCCTCCTCGGCGCGCAGCGCCAGCCGCTCGTTCTCGATCTCGACGATCCGGTCGGTCTTGCGGCCGAGGAGCGCCAGCGGCGCGCACAGGAGCACCGCCAGCACCGCCACCGGCGGCGTCACGCCGGTGCCGAGGGCGCGCCCGGCCAGCACCGCGCCGCCGGCGATGGCGGTGGTGCCGAGCGCCTCGTGGACCGGCAGGGCCGCCCCCAGGTTGACCGCGCCGAGCCAGAAGAGCTCGAGCGGCGCCGCCACGGCCAAGCCGCCCGCGGCGTCCCCGAGCGCCAGCCCGGCCACCGGGGCGAGCGCGATGGGGCGCGAGAGCATCGCCTGGAGGAAGCCCTTGCGCTCGACGGCGGCGAGTCCGGCGATGAGGCCGAGGAGGAGGAAGGACACGCGAGGGGCAGTGTAGCCTAACGGGCGGCGGCGTACCGGCGGGCCAGCTCGTCGAGCCCGGCGGGGGCGTCCGAGGGGATGGCCCGGGCCTCGAGGTCGAAGCCGGAGGCGGCCAGCCGGGTCAGGTCGCCGAGCTCGTCGGCGGTGAGGAAGACGGAGGGGCTCACCGGCTTGCGCCCGGCGGAGTAGTGGACGTTGCCGAGGTTGATCTTGGGGGCGTGGACCGGGGAGAGGCCGCGGTGGACCGCCTCCACCAGCGCCGGCACGTCGCGCAGGAGCACCAGGACGCGCTGCTTCGACGCGGCCAGGGCCGCGAAGTCGGTGAGCGCCAGCGGCTCCACCCGGACGCAGAGCTCGGACGGGACGCAGAGCGTCATGGCGGCGCGGGCGAGCGGGCTGCGCGCCGCCTCGTCGTCGGCCACCAGCACCTCCTGGGCCCCGAGCTTGGGGATCCAGGTCTCGAGCACCTGTCCGTGGAGCAGCCGGTTGTCGATGCGGACGAGGGAGATCACGGTCAGCGCTTCGCCGGCTGGGAGCGGGCGCGCAGCAGCGCGCTCGCGAGCGTGATGTTCTTCTGCCCCTGGGCGGTCGCCAGCTCGGCGGCGGCCTTCAGCCCGTCGCCCCGGCTGGTGGCGAGCTTGAGGAGCATGGGCAGGTTGACGCCGGTCACCACCTCGATCTGCTCGTCGAGGAAGGTGAGCGCCAGGTTGGCCGGGGTGCCGCCGAACATGTCGGTGAGCACCAGCACCCCCTCGCCGTCCTCCCCCACCTTGTGGATGCTGGTGGCGAGCCGGCCGCGGGCCTCGTCGACCGAGGTGTGGGCGTCGACCGAGACGGCGGCGCACCGCTCGATCGGCCCGACGATCCCCTCGGCGGTGTGGAGCAGCTCGGCGGCGAGCCCGCCGTGCGTGGCGACGACCAGTCCGACCATGGCGGCGGCAACCTACTCCTTCTCGACGTCCCGATGCCAGAGCCGCGCGGCGCGCCCCGCCGCCTCCAGCCGGCGGCAGAGCTCGCCCGCGACGGCCACCGACCGGTGCTTCCCGCCGGTGCAGCCGATGGCGATGGTGAGGTAGCTCTTCCCCTCGGCCTGGTAGCGCGGCAGCAGGAAGCCGGCGAGGTCGAAGAGCCGGTCGAGGAAGGCGCCGGCGTCCGGCTGGCCGAGCACGTAGTCGCGCACCGCCGGCTCCCGGCCGTCGTGCGCCCGCAGCTCCGGCACGAAGTAGGGGTTCGGCAGGAAGCGGACGTCGAAGACCAGGTCGGCGTGGGCCGGCAGGCCGTGGCGGAAGCCGAAGGAGACGACGGTGACGCCGAGCGCCGCCCCCTCGCCCGAGCCGAAGCGCTTCGAGACGAGCCGCTTCAGGTCGTGCACGTTGAGGCTGGTGGTGTCGACCACCTCGTCGGCGGCGGCCCGCAGGCCGGCCAGCGCCTGCCGCTCGGCGGCGATCCCCTCCTGCACCGTGCCGCCGTCGCCGGCCAGCGGGTGACGCCGGCGCGTCTCGGAGTAGCGGCGCACCAGCGCCTCGTCGACGCAGTCGAGGAAGAGGACGGTCTGGTCGACGCCGCGGGCGCGCAGCTCGCCGAGGATGCGCGGCGCCTCGCCGAGGAAGCGCCCCTCGCGCGCGTCGACCACCACGGCCAGCTTCGAGACCTCGCCGGCGGTGCTGGCCGACAGCTCGATGAGCTCGCCGAGCAGGACGATGGGCAGGTTGTCGACGCAGTAGAACCCGGCGTCCTCGAGCGCGCGCAGCGCCGTGGACTTCCCCGAGCCCGAGACGCCGGTCAGGATGACGAGCTGCGTGATGCCGGCGCTCACTCGACGTCCATCTCCCCGGAGCGCGCCCCCGGCGACAGGGCGATGGCCCGGTTGAGCCGCTCCTGGAACTCGCGGGCCGAGTGGTGGCCCTGGAGCTTGAGCAGGTGGTTGCGCGCCGCCACCTCGATGATGGTCGTCATGTTGCGGCCCGGCCGCACCGGCACCACCAGCATCGGCACCTCGACGTCCAGGATGCGGAACTTGCGGTCCTCGACGCCGAGCCGGTCGTACTCGACCGAGGGGTCCCACTCGACGAGCTCGAGGACGATCTCGATCTTCTTCCGCTCGCGGATGGCGGCGACGCCGAAGAGGTCCTTGATGTTGATGATGCCGAGCCCGCGGATCTCCATGTGGTGCTTGATGATCTCGGAGCCGGCCCCGAAGACCGCCTCGGGCGACTTGCGCTTCACGTCGACGATGTCGTCGGCCACCAGCCGGTGGCCGCGCATCACGAGGTCGAGGGCGATCTCGCTCTTGCCGATGCCCGACTTGCCGAGCAGGAGGATCCCGACGCCGAAGACGTCGAGCAGCACGCCGTGCATCGACGTCTGGGCGGTGAGGACGTCCTCCAGGTAGTTCTGGATCGACTCGATGAAGGTGGAGGAGAGGTGGCTGGTGCGGAAGACCGGCACCCCGGCCTTGTCGGCGGCGGCGGCGATGGCCGGGGGGATCTCCAGCCCCTTCGTCACCACCAGGCAGCTCACCTCCTGGGCGAAGAAGTTCTCCATGAGCGAGAGGGCCCGCTCCGGCGCCAGGGTGGCGAGGAAGCTCATCTCGGTGTTGCCGAAGACCTGCACGCGCTCCTTGTGCAGGTACTCGGTGAAGCCGGCCAGGACCAGCCCCGGCTTCTGGATGCGCGTCGAGCTGATGCGGCGGGAGAGCCCCTGCTTCCCCGCCACCAGCGCGAGCCGGAGGTCGAACTTCTTGTCGTCGAGGAGGGCCCCGACGCGGATGGCGTCCATGCGGGGGCGAGTCTACCCGCGATGGCGCGCGGGCCGCTACCTGGCCGGGGCCTTCGGGGGCGGCCGAGGTGGCGCGGCGCACCGTCCTCGGGAGCGAGCGAGGCTGGCGTGTCGACGACGCTCCTTCCACCCCGGTGGGGCAGGGACCCTTCGGCCTTGCGCCCGCGCCCCGGTGGTCCGGTATTCTCCGCCGCCGCGATGCACCTCACGATCCTCTACCACGGCAACTGCTTCGACGGCTGCGCCTCGGCCGCGCTCCTCGGCCGCTTCCTCGCCGAGCGCCAGCGGCTCGACGGCGTGCGCCACCGGCCCATGGC
>DASTGK010000035.1:0-3043 GCA_035719085.1 Anaeromyxobacteraceae bacterium | reverse complement strand
ACCAGTAGCTCCCGCATTGACGATGGTGAAGGCGACCTGGGCTCGTGCCTCGGGCGCCAGCGTGCCGGGAACGGTGTTCATGTGGACGACCACCTGATAGGTGCCGGGCGTCGACGTGGCCGGGAGCGTCCAGCTGGACCCGACGTCGTAGTCCTGCACCTTGGTGAACGCCGCGGCGCCTGGAGCCAGGAGCCAGAAGGCGTACCTGTAGCCGCTCGCCCCCTGCCCCACCGCCGTGAACGTCACTGCCGTCCCCGCCAGCTGCGGGCTCGGCAGGCTGGGGGTCAGCGTGACGGACAGCCCCGTCCCGCTCACCACCACCGACACCACCGGGTTGACCGGGTCGTTCGTCGCGATGCTCAGCGACGCGGCCCTCGGGCCGGGCGCCGTCGGCTTGAACGTCACGCTCACCGTGCAGCTCCCGGCGGCCGGAACGCTCGCGCCGCAGGTGCTGGTCTGGGCGAAGTCGCCGGGGTTGGCGCCGGTGAAGGCGATGCTCCCGATGGCCAGCGCCGTGGTGCCCGTGTTGGAGAGGGTGACGGTGCCGGCCGCGGTTGAGGTGCCGACCTGCTTGTTGCCGAAGGCCAGCGACGCCGGGCTCACGCTGGCGGTGGCGATGACGCCGTTGCCCGTGAGGCCGACGGTGAGGGTCGGGTTGGCCGGGTCGTTGCTCGTGACCACCACGCTCGCCGCCTTGGCCCCGATGGTCGCGGGGGCGAAGGCCACCGAGACGGCGCAGCTGGCGCCGGGGGCCACGGTGGCGCCGCAGCCGTTCACGAGCGTGAACTGGGCGGCGTCGGCGCCGGCGAGGGCCAGCGAGGCGACGGCCAGGTTGGCCGTGCCCGTGTTGGAGAGCGTCACCGCCTGCGCGGCGCTCGCGGTGGTGACCAGCTGGTCGCCGAAGGCGAGCGAGGCGGGGCTCACGGCGGCCGCGGGGGCCACGCCGGTGCCGGCGAGGGCCACCGAGGCGGTCGGGTTGTACGGGTCGTTGGTGGTGAAGCCGAGCGTCGCCGCCTTGGCCCCGGTGCCGGCGGGCGCGAAGGTCACGTCCACCGTGCAGGCGGCGCCGGGGGCGAGCGTGGCGCCGCAGGTGGAGGTGGTGGCGAAGTCGGCCGCGCTGGCGCCGCCGAGGGCGATGGACGCGATGGCCAGGTCGCCGCTGCCTGCGTTGGTGAGCGTCACCGTCTGGGCGGCGCTCGCCGACCCGACCAGCTGGTTGCCGAAGGCGAGCGAGGCGGGCGCGACCACGGCCTTGGGCGCGTTGCCGAGCTGGGCCACGGCCGACCAGCCGGAGCTGGAGGTGTAGGTGGTGCCGGGCTCGGCCTGGCTGCTGAAGGCCTTGGTCCCCTTCACCCGGTAGAAGTAGAAGCCGCTGGTCGCCGCGGTGTCGGTGAAGCTCACCGGCCCGGGCTGCACCTTGGGCGCCGCCACCGCGAAGGTGGTGGGCGCGGTGAAGAAGGGCGAGGTGTCACGCTCGATGGTGAAGCTCTGGGCGCTCCTCGAGGCGTCGGTCCAGGTGAGGAGCGCCTGGCCCGGCGTGGCCGAGGCGACCGCGGAAAGGTCGGTGGGGTCCTCCGGCGCCGTGATGAAGATCTCGGCGCGGAGCATGTCCGCCTCCTCGTGGCCGAGCAGGTGGCAGTGCCACACGTACTCCCAGCCGAAGTTGGTCAGGTCGTTCGAGACCGTCACCGGCCGGTTCTGCGTGTCCACGCCGGTGAACTGGGCGGTGGTGCCGAGCGGGCGCGTCACGTCGAGCGGCCGGATCTGGTCGGGGATCGGCCACGGGAGCTTCTGCCGCACCGGCAGGAGCGCCACGTAGATGATCTCCAGCGGGTGCATGCGCACGCTCTCCTTCCAGCCGAGCTCGTTCGCGTCGGGCGGCCGGATCTGGCCGTCCCAGCCCACCCGGTTCACGACCTGCACGTTGAGCAGGTGGAAGTGGATGGTGTGCGTGTCCACCCCGTTGTGCGTGATCTTCCAGAGCTGCGGCTTGCCGTCGGTGAGGAATTCGGTCACCGGGTCGAAGTTGGCGTACGGGATGGTGGTCTGCTGCAGGAAGTTGCTCATCGGCATCTCGACGCCGAGGGTCGCGTTCATGCGGCCGTAGTCGGTGTCGAAGAGCTCCTGGATGGCCTTCTGGCCCATGGGCAGCGTCACCGCGCCTGCCGGGCACGTGGCCGGCGTGGTGCTGGCGCACACCGGCGTGAAGGTGAGCTGGTTGGCCTGCAGCGTGGAGTAGGTGTTGGCGAAGGTCTTGCCGTACACCGGGTTGAAGACCGCCTCGGGCACGATGGGCGGCGGCTGCGAGGCGGCGAAGCGGGCGGCCAGCGCGGCGGCGGCGGCGGTCGGGCTGAAGGCCGGGGCGGGCGCCGCGGCCACGGCGTTCACCTTGATCTGCATGATGGTGCGGGTGTTCGGGCCGTAGCCGGGCAGCGTGGAGGGGGCGCCGCCGGTGGAGGTCTGGTCGTAGTCGCCGGTGAAGTAGTCGAGCCGGACGTCGAAGCCGGGCACCGGCGCGGGCGAGTCGTTGTAGAGGATGAGCGTCTTGCCGGCCCAGGCGGAGAAGTCGACCACCACGTCGGCGCGCTCGGCCGGGCCCATGAAGAGCGCCTTGTCCGAGACGTTGAGCACCACCACGTTGCGCCGGTTGTACTCGTAGTTCACGGGCTGGGCCGGGATGACGGCCGGCGCCGGCAGGATGCCGCTCTCGCTGCCGATCTGCACGATGGCCGGGCCGGCCGCGAGCGGGTCGGGCACGCCGCCGTAGCGGTTGTCGACCGGCCACCGCTGCGGCCAGCACCCCTTCGGCAGGCGGGTGGCGGGGTCCACCGCCGCGCCGGCCTTGCAGAGCGGCAGCGCCGAGGTGGCGGTGTGCGGCACCGCCGGGACCATCGGCACCTCGGTGCCGGTGGCGTCGGCCACGAACAGGCTCAGGTTGAGGTTGCGCTCCTGGCTGGCGTTGAGGAGGTGGAACCGGTAGGCGGTCGGATCGACGTTGACGGTCGGGTAGGCCGTGCCGTTGACCAGCATGGTGTCGAGGAAC
>DASTGK010000034.1:0-2201 GCA_035719085.1 Anaeromyxobacteraceae bacterium | reverse complement strand
GGGCCGCCTTCGAGGCCTTCTCGATGCACGTCCCCGTCACGCCGACGGGCGACGGCGCCGCCGACGGCCGGGCGGTGCTGCAGGCGCTGCTCGACGGGCGGGCCGCCTGCGTCTTCGACGCCGTAGCGCCGGCCGCCGGCGTGCGGCTCGAGCCCGACGGCGCGGGCGGGGTGGCGCTGCGGGTCGACGGCGCGCTGCCGCTCGGGGCCGAGGTCCGGTTCGTCCACGATGGCCGGCCGGCCGGGCCGGCGGCGCCGATCCTGGGGGGCTGGCGGACGGCCTGCGCCCCGGGCTGCGCCGGCTCCTGGCGCGCCGAGGCCTGGCTCGACGGCCGCCCCTGGATCTTCACCAACCCGGCCGTCATCGAGTAAGACTCGGGCCGCCCGTGCACCTCCTGTACGCCATCGCGAGCTACCTGCTCTTCCTGGCCGGCCTGCCGGTGCTCCTCACGCACCCCAAGCTGCGCCACGGCTTCGCCCTGCGGCTGGGCGTCTACAGGGCCTCCATCGACCGGGGGCGGGGGAGCCCGCGCATCTGGCTCCACGGCGCCAGCGCCGGCGACCTGCTCTCGCTCCAGCCGATGATGAAGGAGCTGAAGGCCCGCGTCCCTGGCTGCTGCATCATCGTCTCGACGATGACCAACAGCGGCCTGGCGATGGCGCGCACCAAGCTCGCCGAGGCCGACGTGCTGGTCTACGCACCGTACGACCTGCCGGGCGCCACGCGCCGGGCCATGCGGGCGCTCCGCCCAGACCTGCTGGTGCTCGAGTACACCGAGATCTGGCCCAACCTCATCCGCGCCGCCCGCAAGGCCGGCGTGCGCATCGCCCTCACCAACGGCCGCTTCAACCCGGAGAAGATCGGCGCCTACCGCACCTTCTTCGGCCTCATCGGCAACCCGCTCAAGGCCATCGACTGCTTCCTGATGCGCTCGGACGAGGAGGCGGAGCGCGCGCTGCTGCTCGGCGCCGCGCCCGACCGCGTCTGGGTCACCGGCAACACCAAGTTCGACGCCCTGGTGCTCGAGCCGGACGCCGGCAAGGAGGAGGCGCTGCGCGCCGAGATGGGGCTCTCGGCCGACGCCCCGGTCCTCATGGCCGGCTCGACGCACGAGGGGGAGGAGGAGCTGCTGCTGCCGGTCTACGTCGAGCTGGCCCGGCGCCACCCCGGCCTGCAGCTCGTGGTGGCGCCCCGCTACGTCGAGCGCTGCGGCCGCATCATGGCCATGGCGGTCGAGGCCGGGCTGCCGGTGCGGCTGCGCAGCGGCGGGGCGGCGGCCGGCGGCGCGGCCGTCACCATCCTCGACACCATCGGCGAGCTGGCGGTCGCCTACCGGCTGGCCACGGTGGTCTTCGTCGGCGGCAGCTTCGTCACCCGCGGCGGGCAGAACGTCCTCGAGCCGGCGGCGCAGGGGAAGCCGGTCCTCTTCGGGCCGCACATGGAGAACTTCAAGGACTCGGTCCAGGTGCTCCAGGGGCGCGGCGGCATCCAGGTGGCCACCCCCGACCAGCTCCTCAAGGTGGCCGACGACCTGCTCTCGCGCCCGCAGCAGCTGGCCGAGCTGGGGGCGCTGGCGCGCCGCGCCGTCACCTCCATCCGCGGCGCGAGCGCCCGCAACGTCGACCACATGCTGGGCGTCCTGCCGCGCGGGAGGGCGGCGGCGTGAGCCCGGTGGAGCGGATCCTGGTCATCCGCTACTCGGCGCTCGGCGACGTGGTGCTGGCCACGAGCCTGCTGGCGCCGCTGCGGGCGCTCTTCCCGGCCGCCCGCGTCGAGTGGGTCACCTCGCCGGCCTACGCGCCGCTCCTCGAGGGGCTGCCGGAGCTGGCCGCCGTCCACCGGCTCGGCAAGCAGGGCGAGGCGTCGCTGGGCGCGCTGCGGGCGCGGCTCCGCGGCCGCTTCGACCTCGCCATCGACCTGCAGGAGAAGGTGAAGAGCGCGCTCCTGGCCTGGTCGGCGGCGCCGCGCCGGCTCACCTTCCACCGCCGCACCGCCGGCGAGGCGCTCCGGGCGCTCCTCGGCCGCGACCGGCCGCTCACCCGCGCCCACGCCACCGCGCTCTACGCCGGGGTGCTCGCCCCGCTCGGCGGCGGCGCGCCGGGGCCCATGCGCGTGGCGCTCCCGGAGGCGGCCCGCGCCGACGCGGCGGCGCTGCTCGACGGCGCGGGTCGGCCCCTCGTGGCCCTCGCCCCCGGCGCCAC
>DASTGK010000033.1:0-2763 GCA_035719085.1 Anaeromyxobacteraceae bacterium | reverse complement strand
GGCCTCGCGCCCGGCCTGGAGCACCTCGGCGCCGGCCCAGGCGGCGGCGCTCGCCGCGCTCGACGAGGAGCCGTTCGTGGCCGAGTCGAGGGAGCGGCTGCGCCAGGACCGCGAGGCGCTCGCCGAGGGGCTGCGGGCGCTCGGCCTGCGGCCGCTCCCGTCGGTCGCCCCGTACCTTGCTTTCGAAGCCCCGGAGGCGGTGGCGCTGCGGGCGCGCCTCATGCGCCACGGCCTCCTCGTGCGCGACTGCGCCTCCTTCGGCCTGCCGGGCTGGCTGCGCGTCGCCGCCCGCCCCGCCGCCGAGCGGGAGCGCCTCCTCGCCGCCCTCGCCAAGGAAATGCGATGACCGCACGCACCATCATGGTCCAGGGGACCGCCTCCTCGGTCGGCAAGAGCCTGGTCGTCACCGGGCTCTGCCGCCTCTTCCGCCGCGCCGGGCTCCGGGTGCTGCCGTTCAAGGCGCAGAACATGGCGCTCAACTCGGCCGTGGGCGTCGACGGGGGCGAGATCGGCCGCGCCCAGGCGGTGCAGGCCGAGGCGGCCGGCGCCGAGCCCTGCGTCGACATGAACCCGGTGCTCCTGAAGCCGGAGGGAGAGGCCCGCTCGCAGGTGGTGGTGCTCGGGCGCCCCATCGGCAGCCTCGGGGCCCGCGACTTCCAGGCGCGGAAGCCGGAGCTGCGCGCCGTGGTGCGCGAGAGCCTGGCGCGCCTCAGGGCCCGCGCCGACGTCGTGGTCATCGAGGGAGCCGGCAGCCCGGCCGAGGTCAACCTGCGCGAGCGGGACATCGTCAACATGGACGTGGCCCACGCCGCCGACGCGCCGGTGCTGCTGGTCGGCGACATCGACCGGGGCGGGGTGCTGGCCGCCTTCGTCGGCACGCTCGAGCTGCTCGAGCCGGCCGATCGCGCGCGCGTCGCCGCCTTCGTGGTCAACAAGTTCCGCGGCGACGTCTCGCTCCTCCGCCCCGGCCTCGACTTCCTCACCAACCGCACCGGCGTGCCGGTGCTGGGTGTGCTGCCCTTCCTGCGGGGCCTGCGGATCGCCGACGAGGACTCGGTCTCGCTCGACGACCGCGGCCACGGGCGGCCGGCCCGCCCGGGCGAGCTCGACCTGGCGGTGGTACGCCTCCCGCGCATCTCCAACTACGACGACCTGGCGCCGCTGGAGCAGGAGCCGGGCGTCAACGTCCGGTTCGTCGAGGGGCCCGGCGAGATCGGCGCGCCCGACCTCCTCGTCCTGCCCGGCTCCAAGTCGACCGCCTCCGACCTCGCCTGGCTGCGCTCGACCGGGCTCGCCGAGGCGGTGGCGCGGCGGGCGGCGGGCGGCGGCCGGGTGCTCGGGATCTGCGGCGGCTGCCAGATGCTGGGCGGCGCCATCCTCGATCCGCTGCGCGTCGAGTCGGAGGTGGAGCGGTGCGAGGGGCTCGGCCTCCTCCCGTTGTCGACCCGCTTCGGCCGCGACAAGACGACGGCCCAGGTGCGCGTCCGGCTCGCCGCCACGACCTTCCTCGGGCCCGCCGGCCTCGAGGCGGAGGGGTACGAGATCCACATGGGTCAGCTCGAGCCGGCGCCGGGCGCGCGGCCGGCGTCCTCGCTGCGCCGGCTGGGCGGCGGGGAGGAGGTGGCCGACGGCGCCGTCTCGCCCGACGGCGCGGTGGTGGGCACGCTCGTCCACGGCCTCTTCGAGGACGACCGCCTCCGCGCCGCCTTCCTGGCCGGGCTGCGCACCGCCCGCGGCCTGACGGCGCCCGACACGCCGGCCATCTCGACGCGCGATGCCTCCTACGACCGGCTGGCCGACGCGGCGCTCGAGCACCTCGACTGGGCGCTCCTCACCCGGCTCGCCGGGCTCGACGTGGCCCGGCCCGCTGCCACCGGAGGCCGCTCGTGAGGCGGCTCGCGGTGGCGATCGCCTTCCTCACCCGGCTGCCGGTGCCGGGGGCCGCCGGCTTCGACGGCGCCGACGTCGGCAGGGCGGCGCCGCTCTTCCCCGCGGCCGGCGCGCTCCTCGGCGCCATCCTGGCGGCCGCCGGCTGGCTCCTCGCGCCGCGCCTGCCGCCGCTCCTCACGGCAGCGCTGCTCCTGGCGCTGGCGGCCCTCCTCACCGGCGCGCTCCACTTGGACGGCCTGGCCGACACCGCCGACGGCCTCGGCGGCGGGCGCACCCGCGAGGACGCGCTCCGGATCATGCGCGACCACGCGGTCGGCGCCTACGGCGCCTCGGCCCTCGTCCTCACGCTCCTCGTCGAGGTGGCGGCGCTCTCGGCGCTGGCCGGGCGCCCGGGCGCGGCCGCCTGGATCGTCCTCGCCTTCACCGCCTCGCGCTGGTCGCCGGTGGCGCTCTCGCGCTTCCTCCCCTCGGCGCGCGCCGGCGCCGGCCTCGGCGCGGCGACGGCGGCCCACGTCTCCACGGTGGCGCTCCTCGTGGCCACGGCCATCGCCGGGGTCGCTGCGGTGCCGCTCCGGCTCCCCGGGCTGGCGGCGCTCCTCGCGGCGTTCGCCTTCGCGGCCGCCTTCGGCGCGCTCTGCCGGCGGCGGATCGGCGGCGTCACCGGCGACACGCTCGGGGCCTCGGCGCAGCTCGTCGAGGCGCTCGTCCTGGTGCTCGGCGCCGCGGCGGTCGGCTCGCCGTGACCGCGCCGAGCGAGCCGGGCCGCCCGGCGCGCCTTCTCCTCGTGCGCCACGCCGAGGTGGAGCCGGCGGCGCGTGGCCGGGCCATCGGCCGGACGGACGTGGCGCTCTCGGAGGAGGGGCGGCGGCTGGC
>DASTGK010000032.1:0-17831 GCA_035719085.1 Anaeromyxobacteraceae bacterium | reverse complement strand
TCTACGCCGTCTACTGCCAGGCCTACGCCGACTTCGACTGGATCCTTCGGGGTGAGCGGCACGCCACAGGTGGAGGCCCCTACCGGGTGGTCGAGGCGGTGGTCGAGTTCGCCATCCAGGACGCCGCCAACGGCACGCCGCGCCGCAGCCGGGAGCAGTTCGAGCGCTGCCTGCGCCACGGCAGCGAGGCGCTGGGGCCGCTCGGCTTTCGACGCGACGCCGCCTGATCCTGGTGGTGATCTCCCGGGGCGTGGACCCGCGAGCCTAGCAGGTCCTCACCCCGGGCCCCGCCCGCCACGAGGGGCGCGGGCGGGGCGCCGCGTCGCTCAGGGCGCCGCTAGGTCCGGTGCGGCGCGCAGAGCAGGCCGTTGTTGTAGGCGTTGAGCTGCAGGTAGAGCGGCTCGCCGAGGCCCCAGGCGGCGCTGGCGGCGCGGACGCCGCTGCCGACCGGGCCGTTCAGCGTCATCCAGTTGTCGGCGGCGGTGATGGTGGCCGCGATGCAGCTCGCGTCGTTGCCGATCATCACGTTCAGCTTGGCCGAGACGAGCGCCGCGAACATGGTGAAGGTCTTGTCGTTCACCACCGGCGTCTGCATGAAGGCGATGGCGGCCTCCCTGGTGTACGCCACGCCGCCGATGGTGATGGAGGCGACCGGCCAGGCCTCGGGGTGGTTCTTCCAGTAGCCCGGCGTCCCGGTGCCCGGGCTCTCCGGCACGCAGGCGACGGCGATGGTGTGGCTGTCGGTGTCGGTGACGTTCGGCACGCCGGCGCAGGCGGCGACGCTCTCGTCCGGCACGCCGAGGGCGCGCGCCGTGTTGGTGAAGTCGCCGCAGACGTCCGGCAGCGTGTACTCGCGGGTGAAGGTCATGGTCTCGCCCGGCAGCAGGTTGCCGCTCCAGATCGGGGCCGCGCCGAACAGGTCGTCGTACACGTAGGCGCCGCTGCCGAGCAGGACGTCGCCGCAGTTGGTGACGGTGAAGGTGTAGGTGACGACGTCGCCCGGCTGCGCCGCGGCCGGGCCCGTCTTGGTGAGGTCGATGCAGGGGTTGCAGGTGTCGGTGGCGAGCGCACGGCCGGCGAAGAGCGCGAGGACGGCGACGACCGACCACTTCACGAACAGTCTCGATGACATGTGGGTCCCTCCCGTGCGCCCGAGGCTCCGCCCGCCGCGCGCCCGGGACAAGCGCCCTCGTGGCGCCGCCGGAAGGTGTCACCCCCGCGGCCGGAGCCCGCCGAGGGCAGGTCGTCGGTGCCCGCCCCGCGGCGTCACCCCCGGCCGACCGGTGCGCGAGGCCGCGCCGCGGCCGCCCGGCGTTCCCGCCCTGCCGCCGCGCCGGCGAGGTCAGCCGCCGCTCAGCGCCTGCGTCAGGTGCACCACGTCGCCGGGCTGGAGCGGCGTCGAGAGCTCGAAGACCTGCTCGCCGTTCACGAAGAAGCGCATGTGCGGCCGCAGGCCGTCCTGCTCGTCGACCACGCGGAAGCGGATCCCGGGGAACTGGCGGTCGAGGTCGGCGAGCAGGGCCGCGAGCGTCGCGCCCGCCGCCTCCACCTCGCGCGCCCCGGTGTAGGAGCGCAGCGGCCCCGGGATGACCACCTTCACGGCGCCGGCTCGGCCGTCTCCACGGCGTAGATCTCGGGCAGGTGGCGCGCCAGGCAGCTCCAGCGCTCCCCCTCGTCGCGGCTGGCCCAGAGCTCGCCGCCCGTCGTCCCGACGTAGAGGCCGACCGGGTCGCGCCCGTCGCCCGCCATCGCCTGGCGCTTCACCGTCCACCAGGCCTGCTCTTGCGGCAGCCCGGCGTCGAGCCGGCGCCAGGTCTTGCCGCCGTTGCGCGTCACGTAGGCCGCCGCCTTGCCGTCGGGGCTGGTGCGCGGCCAGACCGTCTGGCCGTCCATCGGGAAGACCCAGGCGGTGTCGCGGTCGCGCGGGTGGACGACGAGCGGGAAGCCGATGTCGCCCACCCGCTTCGGCATGTTCCGGCCGATCCGGACCCAGGTGCGCGACGGCCGGTCGAGCCGGTAGCTGCCGCAGTGGTTCTGCTGGTAGAGCCGGTCGGGGTCGGTCGGGCAGAGCCGGACGCAGTGCGGGTCGTGGAAGGAGAGCGTCGCGGGATCGAACCCCTCCACCACTTCCAAGCCGTCGACGAGCGGCGCCCAGCTCCGGCCGGCGTCGAGCGACTCGTGCACGCCGCCGCTCGACATGCCGATGTAAAGGTGGGCCGGGTCGCGCGGGTCGACGATGACCGAGTGGAGCATGGGGCCGTCGGGCGTGCCGTCCTGCGGGCCGCCCATCAAGGGGCGGTAGGCCGGGGCGTCGTTGAGGCCCGGCACCGGCGCCCAGGTGACGCCGCCGTCCTCCGAGCGGAAGAGGCCCTGCGGCGAGGTGCCGGCGTACCAGGCCCCCGGCTCGGCGGCGTGGCCCGGCGTGAGCCAGAAGGTGTGGTCGACGACGCGCCCCTTCTCCCCCTCCGGCGCCTTGGGGAAGGCCGGCGGGCGCGCCGCCTCCTTCCAGGTGCGCCCCAGGTCGGTGGAGCGGAAGATGGTCGGGCCGAGGTGGCCCGTCTTGGCGGCCGCGAGGAGCGTCCGGCCGTCGCGCGGGTCGAGCACCACGTGGTTGATGACGTGGCCGAGGAAGTGCGGGCCGTCGACGCGGAAGGTGCGGCGCGCCCGGTCGCCGTGGAAGAGCCACGCCCCCTTGCGCGTGGCCACGAGCAGCACGACGCCCGGCTTCGCGGCGGCCCTGCGCTGGGTGCTGGTGCGGCGGCTCGACGTCCTCTTCACGCTGCGCGCCATGGGCCCTCCGCGTGTGGCGGTGCGCTCCGGGACGGCGGGGGCGCCTTCCCTGCGTTCGCGGTCGCCGCCTTCCCTAACGAGAGGGGCCCCCGGCGTCACCGGCGATTCCGGGAGGGGCCCTGCTCCTCACGCTCCCCCCACAGGGACCTGCGTCCTCTCCCCCCTCGCGCACCGAAGCTCGACGAGGGAGTGGGCCTGGCCGGCGAACCCTCGAGCCGCCCTCGGCGACGCGGCGGAAGCGAGGGAGCGCGTCGTGAACCCTCCCCTACTCGATCGCCAGCGCCGAGACGTCGTCCAGGTAGAGCGTGGAGGGGTAGCTCGACCCGAAGTCGCTCACCGAGCAGGTGAGCCGGACCGTCTTGCCGGCGACCGTGGTCACGTGGATCTCGCTGGGGGTGACCCAGGCCGGTGTCGAGGAGTAGACGCTGAAGAGGGTGGTGAGGTACGCGCCGCTCGTATCGCTCAGGCTGCAGCTGGCCGAGTAGACGGACGCCAGGTAGGAGAGCCGGAACACGAGGTCGGTGGTGCCGGCCGGCACGACGAGGTCCTGGGAGAGCGTGGAGCTGCCTGGCTGGCCGCTCGGGGACGGGTTGCCGAGCCGCGCCGAGGTGGTGCCGCTCGCCGCCTTCGCGGTCGTGGCGACCGGGGCCGGGTAGCTGCCGGTGGCCGAGGCGGTCCAGCCCGCCAGCGTGCCGGTCTCGAAGCCGCCGTTCACGACGAGCTCGGTCTGGCGCGTCAGGCGCCCGCCGTACGGGCTCATCGCGTTGCCGCTCGTGTCGGCCGCGCCGTGCACGAGGTAGCTCCCGGTGCCGCTGACGCCGGCCGGCACGGTGATGGTGAACGTGCCGCGGCGCAGCCCGGGATCGAGCGCGAAGGTGGCCGACATCCGCGGATCGGGCAGGTCGATGGCGGCGCCCCCCGTCCCCATGTACTCGCTGAAGCTCACGTCGAGGCGGACCGTCTGCGCCGCAGCGCCGGTGGCGTCGGCGTTGCCGCGCTGGGCAACCGTGACGACGCTCGGCGCGACGGTGTCGGTGATCCGCGCCGGCGTGGCGGCGGCCAGGTCGCCGACGGCGCCGGTGAGGCCGACCGCCACCACGGCCAGGTCGACCGCGGTCCCGTAGAGGAAGGGCGTCTGCACGGCGTCGGCGGAGTAGTAGTCGAAGCCGAAGGGCAGGCCGACGTAGAGCGAAGGGGCTGGCGAGGTGCCGACCGCCCCCACCTGGACCCAGGACGGGTTCTCGAGGGTGTCGTGCGCGTAGACCCGGTAGCCGGCGGCGCCCGCCACCGGCGACCAGGAGAGGGTGAGCGCCGCGGTGTCGTAGTCCGCGCGGGCCGGAGACACGGTGAGACCGGTGACGCTCGCGACGACCGCGCCGCCCGCGCCGGCGGTGACGGCGTAGGCCTGGTTGAGCGGCGCTCCGGTCGCGGAGACCGCCATGACCGAGAGCAGGTAGCGGTGGCCGCTCGCCAGCGCGAGGCCGCCGATCGGCGCGATGGCCGCGGTCGTCGCGGCGGCGTCCACCGTCGCGACCACGGGGACGTCGGGATAGGGGTAGTAGGCCGTCTGGTCGGTGAGGGTGAAGCGGGACGCCGAGGGATCGATCGGCTGGCTGAAGGTGACGTGCAGCGGCGTGTCGGCCGCGTGCACGCCGCCGCCGAAGTCGGTGGCGGTGACGGTGAAGCCGGGAGGCGGCGCGCCAGGCGGGGCCGTCATGATGAGGTCGAAGGGCGTCCGCGTGGCGGGGTAGAGGCTGGCGGCCCAGGTCCGGGCGGGCACGTCGACCACGCCGTCGCCCTTGCTGTCCCAGGGCGCCACGGCCACGGTGACCTGGAAGCCGCCCGGCGCGCCCGGCAGCCCGGTCAGCTGGTACGACCCGTCGGCGGCGCTCGTCGCGGTGGCCACCACGTCGAAGCCGAGCGGGCGCAGGTCGATGGCGAGCCTCACGCCGGCGGCCGGCAGGCCGCCCGAGCGCACCACCCCGCCCAGCGAGGCGTCGCCCGTGGCCATGGCGGCGTCGGCCGTGGCGGCGGGGTGGAGGAGGCCGACGTTCCCGGCGGTGGACGGCAGCGCCACCGAGGCGAGGCGCGCCACGTACCCGGCGCGCTCGAAGCGCACGTCGTAGGTGGCGCCCGCCGGCAGGGCGGCGAGCTCGTAGGTGCCGTCGGCGCCGGAGGTCGCCGTCCGGCGGCCCCCCGGGGCGAGCGCCGAGACCGTCACGCCGGCCATCGGCTGGCCGGTGCCGAGGCCGGTGACCTGGCCCAGGATGCTGCCGGTCAGGTCCGCCGGCTGCTCCTGCCCCGGCGCCGGCGGGTTGATCTCGTTCTTCGTGGTGCAGCCCGTCAGCGCGGCGGCGGCCGCCAGCGCGGCCAGCGTGGTCCTCGTCATGTCCCCTCCCGAGAGCGGCGACTCTACGCCGGGAGTGGATGCACGCAAAGTGTGAACTGGCGCCCGCCGACGCCCGGGCAGCGGCGGCTATTCACGTGCACCCGAGGCCGGCGGCCGCCGTGACGGCCGTCACGCGGCCCGGCGGCCACACCCGTGCCGCCCGCGGGCACGCCGCGACGCGCCCGCGTCCCTGAACTCCGCGTGATCCCTGGGGTTGGTCCAGCGGCACGCCTCTCGCAAAAGGGTGTCTCGTGCTCGCAGGACACACCGTCGAGGAGGTCGCCATGGCCCGCACCGATCCCGGACTCCCGCTCGAAGGCTCCACCCGGGCGCTCCTCCTCGACGGCGACCGTGCGGCCCTGTCGCGGCTCGAGCGCAGCCTCCAGGATCGGCGCGTCGTCACCGCCGCGGCGACCGACGGGACGGCCGGGGTCGAGCGGCTCCTCGAGGAGCTCCTCTCGCTCGACGTCGTGGTGGTGGACCTCGACCTGCCGCACCGCGACGCCCGCGCGCTCGCCCGGCTCATCCGCACGGCCGGGAACGAGCGGGACCTCGCGCTGGTCGTGGTCGCCGACGCGCCGCCCCCGTCGCTCCAGGCGGAGCTGCGCGCGCTCGGCGTCGACGCCATCGCCGACCGGCGCCGCGGGCCCGAGGCGGTGGCCGCGGCGGCCCTCGAGGCGGTCCGCGCCCGCCGCGAGGCCGCGGCGATCGAGCTCGAGGCGTGGCGCCGGGAGCCCGCGCCGGCGCCGGTCGGGGAGACCACCTGGCCCATGTGGTGCGCCGAGCCGGCGGTGGCGTGAGGGCGGCCCTGGCGTCCTTTGCCCAGCTCGACAACCCGACCTCCAGCGCCCTCACCCAGGAGCGGCTCGGCTGGCGGCCCTCGCACCCCGGGCTGCTGGAGGACCTGGCGGAGGGGCAGTACTTCCGGCGGTGAGCTGGCAGCAGGGACTCACCGGCGTGTGGGCTCGGCGACCACACGCCGCGAGCGCAAGACGCTCATCGTCACAGTCACGGTGCGTGTATGGTGATGGCGCTCTCGAGGGGGTGCGGCATGCGCGTGGCGGCACGACTCGCGGTTCTCGGCGTGGTGGCGGTTTCATGGGGATGCGGGAGCGGCTCCTCGGGAGGTGGCTCGCCGGCGCCGGTGCAGGACCCGCCGCCCGCGACCTGCAGGGCCACCCTGGACCAGTGCGCCGCGGCGGCGGACTGCTGCGGCACGTGCTTCTCGGGCTTCTGCTTCCCGAGCCAGGCGGGCGGGAAGTGCGTGACCACCAACGACTGCGGCAGCCCCAACGTCTGCACCAGCCGCGTCTGTACGGCCGCCGCGTGCCGGCAGGACGCTGACGTCTGCTCCGCGGACGGCCAGTGCTGCGGCGGCCACTGCCGGCCGAGCGGGGTCTGCGGCGCCAACCGCGCGCCCGTCGCCGTGGCTGGCGCGGGCGGCAGCGTCCACAAGCGCCAGGTGGTCACCCTGGGCGGCTCGACCGATCCCGACGGCGACGCCCTCACCTTCTCGTGGTCGCTCGCCGCGCCTCCAGGCAGCGCCGCCAGCCTGTCGTCGGCGACCGCCGCGGCGCCGTCCTTCGTCACCGATCTCGTCGGGAGCTACGTCGCCACCGTGACCGTCAGCGACGGCCGCCTCTCCGCCACCGCCTCGGCCACCTACACCGCCTACAACTCCCCTCCGGTGGCCGCGGCCGGCCTGGACCGGACGGTGGCGCGGAACACGGCGGTCCAGGTGACCGGCTCCGGGAGCGATCCCGACGCCGACCCGCTGACCTTCACCTGGTCGCTCGCCGGACCGGCGGGGAGCGCAGCGGCGCTCGTCGATCAGGGCTCTGGGCAGGCGACCTTCACCCCCGATCTCCTCGGCGCCTACACGCTCACGCTGTCGGCGAGCGACGGGGCGGCGAGCGGCCTCGACACGGTCGTCATCACGGCCGTCAACACGCCACCCGTCCCGGCCATCACCTCGTTCGCCGTCGTCAACGCCGGTGAGCCGGTGGCGGCGAGCGCGGCGGGGAGCACCGACCTGAACGGCGACCCGCTCACCTTCGCCTGGACCCTCTCCGGGCCGGCCGGCTCGGCGGCGGCGCTGACCTCGACCACCGGGGCCACCACGAGCTTCACCACCGACGTCCAGGGCGTCTACACGCTCCAGCTCTCGGCCTCCGACGGCGTGGACACCCGCACGACGACGCGCGCCGTCACCGCCTACCCGCACCTCACCAAGCTCTCCCACGACGTCGTCGCCGCCGCGTACGCCAGGGCCACCGACCGGCTCGTCACCGTCTCCACGACCCCGGCGAACGCCCTCTGGATCCTCGACCCGGCCACCGAGCAGGAGACTCGCGTGGACCTGGCGAGCGGGCCGCCCATCTCCGTCGGCGTGAGCGCCGACGGGCAGGCCGCCGTCGTCGGCCGGAACGGCGGCGTCACGCACGTGGACCTCACCACCGGCACGGTGCTGGGCGACTGCGTCAGCACCTGGACCGACAACACCGGCACGACGCCCGTGACCTGGAACTACGACGCCGGGAGCGTCTCCATCGGGGCGCCGCTCACGCTCGGCACCGGGAAGGGCACCCGCACCACGCGCTTCGCCTACACCTCGCCCGGGACCGCGCCCCACCACGGCGACTTCGCGATGGCGATCGACCTCGGCAGCTGCGCCGTCTCGTCGGACTGGCTGATGCAGAGCTACGCCTTCGAGGGCACCTCGGCGCTGCGCCCGGGGAGCGCCTCGAACCAGTTCTACGTCTTCGACTACTACTCCTACGACGACTTCTTCTACGTCTACACGGCGCCCGCCGGGCCCCTCGCGACGAAGCTCACGGCCAAGGCTGCCTACTACTGCTACCAGGGCTTCTGGTTCACCGACGACGGCGGGCGGTTCATCTGCCAGTCCGGGTACGTCTACGGCGCCGACGCGACGCTCTCGGGCACCAGTTACTTCTTCTCGAACGTCGGCTCGCTCGGGGACCTCGCCCTCGGCAACTTCCAGCTCGTCACGCACGCCGACCACTCGACGGCGCGGCAGGCCGTGTCCATCGTCCCCAAGAACGACTACGGGCAGACCGACGCCGACACCGTGCTGAAGCGCTTCAGCGCCGCCGGCGCGAGCCCGGCGAGCTACCCGGCCTCCGCCGCGCCCGTCTCCCTCCCGACGCTCGCCGTCGACGGCGCCCCCTACCTCGCCCACGGGCGCTATGTCTTCTACCGGTCCGACGGCTCGAAGCGTTACGTCCTGCTGCGAACGCCGCCGGGCGCAGCGACGACCACCTTCGCGGTCGCGGCGATGGAGCCGTGACGCGTTGGCAGCTCGCGTTCGGGTTCGAGAAGGAGTGACTCCGGGCCGACGTGGCGGTTCGAACCCTGGATCGCTAGGGTTCGCCGCATGAGTAACACCGCCCGCAAGGACCTCCACGATCTCGTCGACGCCCTCGACAGGGTCGACCCCCTCGCGGCCCTGCCGGACGAAGAGCGCGACAGGCTGCACGCCTCCCTCCGAGAGGCGGAGGCCGAGATCGCCGCCGGCCTGGCCGTCCCGGCCGACGCCGTCCTCCGGGAGCTCCGGGCGGCGAAGTGAAGGTCTGGGTCTCTCCGACCGGCTGCTGACTGGCGCGAGCGCATCACCACCGACCCTGCGGTTCTCATGGGCGAACCCGTGGTGCGCGGCACGCGGATCAGACAGGGACGCGGCCGGAGACTAGGTCGCCTGCGCCGTGAGCTTCACGCCCAGCGCCCGCGCCACCTTGAGCACGGTGTCGAACCGTGGCTTGGCGCCCGGCGCCAGCGCCTTGTAGAGGCTCTCCCGCCCGAGGCCGGTGTCCTTGGCCAACTGAGCCATCCCACGTGCCCGAGCCACGTCGCCGAGCGCCATCAGGAGCAGGTCGGCGTCGCCGGTCTCGAGGACCGCGTTCATGTACTCGGCCACCGCGCCGTCGTCGGTCAGGTAGCGGGCGGCGTCGAAGGGCAGCAGCTTGCGGCGTGGCTTGGTCGTCTTCTTCTTCATGGCGTACTCCGTGCCCGAAGTGGACTCGCATCCCCGAGACCTCACCTCCGATCGCCCGGGTTGCGATCGTATCCATACGGATACAAGCGTCAAGTCGGGGCGAAGAAACCGCCTTGCCGGCGCGCTTCTTGGGGCGCGCGGCGTTCAGCGTCGCCCCATGACCTCCCCCAGGCGGCGCCTGGCCGTGTGGAGCCTCGACCAGACGGTGCCCTCGGGGACGCCGAGCACCTCGGCGATGGCGCGGTGGCCGAGCCCCTCCACGGCGAACAGCGCCAGCACCGCGCGGTGCTCCGCGGGAAGGTCCGCGACGGCTGCCCGGAGCCGCGCCGCCTCGTCACGTGCGATCAGCGCGGCCTCGGTGTCCCGGGGTGCCGGCGTCTCGGGATCGACCTCGGCGTGATTCCGGCGCCGACCGCGGAGCTGGAGGCCGACCCGGAGCGCGATCTGGAACACCCAGGTCGAGAGCCTGGCCTCACCCCGGAAGCCGGGGAGCGCCCGGTACACGAGCAGGAAGGTTTCCTGGAGCACATCCTCGGCGTCGGTGAGCCGTCCGGTGAGGTGGAGCCCGAGGGCCAGGATCGGCTCGCGCAGGTTGCGGTAGACCACGGCGAAGGCCGCCCGGCGCGGCTCGCCGCCCTGGCGCACGCTGGCCAGCAGCGCAGCCTCCTCGGCGCCTCCGAGACAGGGGAGCGACCCGACCACGGCGCGGCTACCGGCCTTCCGGACGGCCGAGCGCGGCGCGCGCCCTCGCCAGCGCCGGGCGCTTCACGAACCAGATGAACGCCGTCGTGGCCACGCAAAGGCCCGCCGGGACGAAGCTCGCCCACTCCTCGTCCCCTCCCAGGGCCCGCCAGCCGAAGAACATGGCCAGCAACGGGAAGAGCAGCAGGCCTCTCGTCAGCACCCTCCCTCGATTCTCCAGGTCCTCCCTGATCATGGCCAGCGTGTCGGCGTCACGGCGAAGCCGGGTGAAGGCGCGAGCGCGGTGCCACACGTCCGCCCCGAGGACCGCGGCCACGAGCGCCGCCAGCATCGCCGACCAGGTCGGACCGTGGGCGTCGGAGAACTCTCCCCCCGCCAGACCGAACGCCATATAGGTCACGAAGGCCACCAGCGCGGCCACCAGCACCACCGACCGCCACCGCCAGCCGGCGATCGCCTTGTCCACCGCGCCCCAGTCCACCACGTCCATCGCCGCCTGCGCTCCCTCGTGCATGATGGCCTCCGTCCGGCGCGCCGCGCTCTCGAAGGCCCGGCAACGCTCGCAAGTGGAGAGGTGCGCGTCGAGCGCCACGCATGCGCACTCGTCGAGGGCGCCGTGGAGCCTCATGTCGATGGCGATCTCCTGCTCTTCACAGGTCGGCATCTGACCTCCCCTTCCCCTGTTGAGAGGCGTGCGCCGCAGAATCCTTCATTCCGAGCCGGACATCCTGCGCAACCCCCGGAGATCAGGGGGCCGCCCTGCTACGCACCCGGCTCCGGCTCTCGAGGATGCCGGACGCCACGACGATGGTGTCAACCGCGGCCCGGACGGTCCGCACGCCGCGGAGCGAGTCGGCGCCGGAAGACGTTGAGGCCCCGGGGACTTCGCAGTCCACGGGGTCTCTGATGTTCGAGCCGTCCTCCGGGAGCTCCGGGCGGCGAAGTGAAGGTCCAGGTCTCTCCGACCCGCGCGGCGGCAGCTCCTGGCGCTGGCGGCCTGGTGTCGCCAGAACCGGCCGGCTGCGCGGGTTCAGGTCGAGGATGTCCTCGAGGCTGCGGTCGCGGCGATCGCGGAGCACCCCGGGCTCGGGCGGACGTACTCGCCGGACCCGCGGTACCGGACCTGGCGGCTGAAGGGCACGCCCTACGTCCTCTTCTACCGGGTTGATGCCGCCAGGGAGACGGTCCTGGTCGTGATCGCCTGGAGTGCGCTGCGAGGATCCGGGCCCGACCTTCCCTGAGCCAGTGCGCAACGGAGAGCGGAGCAGGGACGGGTCGCCTTGACAGGCAATGTGCTAGAGCACATAGGACCGTCCGTGCCGAGTCGGACCGGGAGGCCGCCGTGGGCCGCAAGTTCAGCGATTTCATGAAGGAGGTCGAGGCGGAGACCCGCCGGGAAGGGCCGAAGGCCGTCGCAGAGATGGAGGCCTTCAAGGCTCATTTCAAGCTGGCGGCCGAGCTCATCCTCCTGCGCAGGCGCCGCGGCCTCAGCCAGCGCCAGCTTTCGGCCAAGTCCGGCATCCAGCAAGCCGAGATCAGCCGGATCGAGAGCGGCCGGGCCAACCCGACGCTCGGGACCATCAGCGTCTTGGCGCGGGCGCTCGGAGGGGACCTCCGGCTGGCGGCGGCGGGGAAGCGGAAGCCGCCGACGAGGACTGCGGCGCGGGCGGCGGGGCCGCGGCGCGCGTGACGGTTGCGTCGTTTTTGCAGAGCCTTGCGTTCGTCTGCGCCGCAGACGGGCACTGGAACCTCAGCGATGCGGCGCCGTCCAGGCAACCGGGCTTCCGTCGGTAGGGTCGCCACGTGGCGATCTCTCTTGCGCTGCCGGTGTAGGTCCGTACCTCGCCCGTGGTACGGTCCGTCCCACTCAACGGATTCCCCCCGCCGGTGTTCCCTAGCTCGTGATGCCCGACTCACCGCCCAGGAGGCTCGTGGCCGTTCCCGCACCGACGGCGGCCAGCCTTGGGGACCGGGACGACGAGGCGCTCATGACGCTCGCCGGCGCGGACCGGCGCGACGCCTTCACGGCGCTGGCGGGGCGGTACCTCGCGCGGCTGGCGCGCTACTGCGCCAAGTGCACCGGCAGCCCGCGCGCCGGGGAGGAGCTGGCGCAGGACGTGCTCCTCGAGATCTGGAATCAGCGGCACGCCTACCGGTCGAGCGGCCGCTTCCGGACCTGGCTCTTCACCCTGGCCCGTAGCCGCTGCCTCAACCACCTACGCGCGGAGCGGCGTCGCGGACTCTGGCTGCTGCGGCCGCGCGGCCCCGGCGACGAGCACCACGCCCCGGAGGCGCCGCTAGCACCCGACCAGATAGACCGCCTGCTGGCCGCCGAGCAGGCCCGCCAAGTCCGCCAGGCGCTGCTCGGCCTCTCCACCAAGCTTCGCGAGGCGGTGCTGCTTCGCTTCGACCAGGGGCTGGACTACGCCGAGATCGGCCGGATCGTGGGCGCGCCGGAGGTCACGGTGCGCTCGCGGGTCTTCCTGGCCCTGAAGCAGCTGCGCGCCGCAGTGGGCGGCCGGGAGGACTCGCCGTGACCCAGCACATCGACGCGAGCGAGCTGCTCCAGCGCCTGGTTGGCCAGCTTACCGAGCACCGCGCCGCCGAGGTGCGCGCACACCTGACGGACTGCCCCTCGTGCCAGGCGGAGCAGCGCGCTCAGCTCACGCTGGTCGATTATCTGGCGGCCCCCATCGAGGAGTTCCCATCAGCGGACCTGCAGACCCGGCTCGAGGCGCGCATCGACCAGGACGCAACGTCTGGGTCGGACCGTAGGACGCGCCGGTCTGGACGCTGGGCCCTCGCGGCGTCGGGCGTGGCCGCGCTGGCCGCGGCGGTTGCGCTCGTGGCGGTCCCGGCGCTCCGGGCGGCTCGCCAGGAAGTGTTCCTGGCCCGCGGCGCAACGACGGCATGGGCCGACCGGATCGGCGTCGAGCTCCACCTCGTCACCGACCCGCCGAGGCGGCTCGACCCGGGCACGGTGCTGTCGCCCAGCGCGGGCCTGATGGGTTCCTACCGCAACCTCGGCGCGGCGCCAGCCTACCTCCTCGCGTTCGCGATCGACGCGCGCGGCGAGGTCCACTGGCTCTACCCGGCCTACACCACGCCCGGTACCGACCCCGAGTCGGTGCGCCTTCAGGGCCAGACCGCCGGGGCCGCCTTCGCCGACTCGGTGGAGCTGGAGCGACCGGCCGCGGGGCCGCTCCGCTGCGTCTTCGTCGTCACGCAGGCGCCGCTGCACGTCTCGGCGGTGGAGGCGCTTCCACCCGCGGAGCGCGCTCCCGAGCGGCTGCGCGAGCGCTGGCCGGATGCCGCGGTTTCCACGCTCGACCTCGTCGTCGCCGAGGGCAGCCGGCCGTGAACGCCCTCGCGCTCGCCCTGCTCCTCGCCGCCGCGCCGGCGCCGCCGCCTTCCCCGGTCGGCGCACCCGCGTCGTTCGCCCTCATCGTGGCGAGCAACCGCGGCGCGGCGCTGGACCGGCCGCCGCTCCTCTACGCGGACGACGACGGCGCCAAGTACCACGCCCTCTTCTCTGCGGTGACGGGCCCTGCCAGGACCGTCCTCCTCACCGCCTTCGACGAGGACTCGGCACGCCTCTTCCCGGCGCTGGCCGCCGTCACCGAACCGCCGACCCGGGCCAACGTCCTCGCCGCGACGGGACGGCTGGCCGCAGCGGTCGCCGAGGCCCGCCAGGCCGGGCGCGCGGCCCGCTTCTACTTCGTCTTCGCCGGCCACGGAGACGTCGCAGAGGGGCGCGGACGCCTCGAGCTCGCCGACGGCCCCTTCGACTCGGAGGACCTGGCCGCCTTGCTCCGCCAGGTGGGCGCGAGCGAGTCGCACGTGCTCCTCGACAGCTGCAACTCATTCTTCGTCGTGAACCCGCGCCGGCCCGGCGGGCGCCGCTTCGCCACCCCGCGGGACGCGGCCACCAGCCTGGCCCGGCGCCTCCCCGGCGTGGGCGTCTTCCTCTCGACGAGCGCCGAAGCGGAGGTGTACGAGTGGTCGGAGTTGCAGGCCGGCGTCTTCAGCCACGCTGTCCGATCCGGGCTGCTGGGCGCTGCCGACGCCAACCGCGACGGCCGCATCACCTACGAGGAGTTGGCCGCTTTCGTGGAGACGGCGTCGGCCGGCGTGCGGAACCCGGCCTACCGCCCGCAGGTGTTCGCCCGTGGGCCCGACGGCCAGGACGATCGCACCTTCCTCGATCTCGCCGAGCTCCGGGGGCCATCGGTGGTCGTGGAGCCATCGGCGCCCATCCGGCTCGCTGGCCGGGACCTCGACGGACTCCGCTGGTTCGACGTCTTCGCGGAGCCGGGCCTTCCGCTCCGGCTCTGGTTCCCCGGCGGCCTTACCGGCCGCGCCGAGCTGGAGCGGCTGCGGGTCGGAGACGGCGGGGGGCCGGTCCTCGAGGAGCGCTTGCGGGTCGGCGGCGAGGGCGACGGGCCGTGGCAGTTGGCCACGCTGTCCACCGCGCCGCCGGCTGCGGGCTCGCGCGGCACTTCCGACGTCTTCCGCGACCTGTTCACCCGACCGTTCGGGCCCGTGGCCATGGCAGCCTGGCGCGAGCAGCGGGCCCACGCGCCCGAGCCGGTCTTCGGCATCTCGCGCGAAGACGGCGACCGGATGGGCCGGCTCCTCGAGCAGCTCGCGTCGAGCGAACGAGAGCGGCGAACCGTCCGCGGCGCCGTCGATGTGGCGGTCGGCCTGGGGGCCGGTGTGTTCCTCGCGACGAACATTCCCGCGGGCAATGCTTCGCGCCGCCTAACTGCCGGCGTGCTCTCCGCGGGGGTCGCGCTGTCCGGCATCGGGTTCGGGGTTCGGGAATGGCTGACGCCCTCGGAGGGCGAGAGGATCCAGCGACGCTTCGCGGCGGCCATGGCCGATTCCCGCGCCGACCAGGCCCGGGCCGTCGCCGACGCTGACGCCGGCCTTCGCGCCCTGCTCCAGCACGAGGCCGAGGTGCGGCTGCCCTTCCTGACGCTCGGGTGCGCCCTCGTGATCTACGGCGCGGCTGAGCTGGCCGCGCCCGACAGCCTGGCCGAACACCCGTCCCCAGATACCAGGCGGGCCATCCGCTACGCCGGCGCCACCTCGGCGGCGGTAGGGACGGGCCTGCTCGTCAGCACGCTCTTCGCGGACAACCCCACCGAGAAGATCATCGCCATCTGGTCTCGGGAGCCTGGTGTGAGGCGCCGGGCCGAACTGTCGTTCGTGCCAGCGACCGGGGGTGGGCTGCTGTCGGTGACTGGGACGTTCTAGGAAGGCGAGAGAGCACCAATGCGGCGAAGCGGCTTCGTAGTCCTCGTGCTGGCGCTCGGCGGGTGCGCCAACGTCTTTGCGGGCAAAGTCCCTCCTGCGACCCGGCGCGCCGATCCCAATCGCCTCGAGGCGATCCTGGCGGCGAGCGTCGCCGTGCTGCAGGATCGCGGCTTCAAGGTGGACGTCCGGGACCAGGCCCGCGGCGTGGTGCGTACAGAGCCGGCGGTGCAGCCCGGGCGCACCCCCTGTGGCTTCGTCACATGCCGCTTTCGCGACACGGTGGAAGTATCTGTCTTCAGCGATGGCACGGTCTCGGTCCACGTTCTCCGCGAGATCGATTCAGGAGGCCCGATCATGGCCGGCGTAGTGCCCATGTGGGTCAACCGGTGGGACGCTCCACCCGCGTGGCACAAGGAGACCATGGCCGGCGCCGAGGCGGCCGAGCGCGAACTGCTCGAGGAGATCCTCCAGTGACCCCGCGTGCGACGGCAGCTGCCCTGCTCGGCCTCTCTACCCTCTCCGCCTGTCTCCACCTGCCGCCATCTCGCGAGGTGCGGGAGGGCGAGGTGGTGGAGCTGGACGCGATCTCGGTGCGGTTGCCCTCCGGGCCAGGCTGGACCGTGCGCCACGTCGCGCTCATGAACGAGGAGGTTGTGACGCTGCGTCACATGGCGGCCGACGGCCAGGTCGACCGCCAGGCGCAGGTGGCTCAGACCAAGGGCACGCCGCAGCTCGCCGTCTTGCTGGAGGAGGGTGGCGGCAATACCGTGCGGTTGCGGCCGGCCGGGGCCGCGGCCGCGCCTCGGTTTGGCCCCCTCTCTGCGCACCTCACGTACCGCACGGAGCCGGTCCCCGGAGCGACCGGCCCCGCGGGCACCTACTCGTCGTGGCTCTTCGCCGCGCCGGCCCGCATGGACCGCGGTTATCGGGTCTCCTGGTACGAGCGTGATGCGGCGAGCCCAGATGCCGGCGGGGAGGAGGCCCGCGCCGGCCGCGCCGAGGCCTTCTTCGACGCCGTCCGGGTACGCCGCACTGGCGAGGCGCCGGTTCCTTCGACGCCCCCGCAGGTGGCCATCCGGCCAGGGCTCGGGCTCACCATGGGCGGCGCCGGGTTCCGCGTCATGGGCCGCTCGCTCGCGGGCCTCGACGAGCGGCTCTGGTTCGGCCTGGACCGGCTCGAGCCTGGGCCGCGTCGGGGCACTGGGTGGGACTTCGGCTTACGCCTGCTGGCAACGCCACAAGGGCAAGAGACCGCGGCCGTCGCCCTGCTCACCCCGTCGGCGTTCTGGGCTTGGGGACCCGCCCGGCTGCGGGCCGGGGTGGACATGGGCGTGGCGGTCGTGGAGTCCCGAACGACGCCGGACAAGCGCCAGAGGCTGCTGGCGGGCGGCACGGCTGGCGCCTCGTTCGACCTTCACCGCGGCGAGCGGTTCGACTGGCTGCTCGACGCCGAAGGGAGCCTGGGCGCGCAGCGCTTCCAGGCGGCTGGGCTGCGGCTCGGGGTGCGGTTCCATTGATGCGGCCCCCGACGGGCGCCGCATCGCGCCAAGGAAGGAACGCGTCATGACTCGACTGACGATGGTGCTCTTCATCGCGCTGGCCGCGACGTCGGCCGGCTGCGCCTCCGTGCCCAGGGCGGCCTACGAGGGCGACACCACCCAGGTCCGCGCCTACCTGGCAGGCGGTGGCGCGGTTGACGCGCGGGGCAACGACGGTGGCTGTGATGGCTGCACCCTGCTCCACCTGGCGGCTGTAGGCGGTCGGGAGGAGGTGGCGCGCGAGTTGCTCGACCGTGGGGCCGACCCGAATGCCGTGGCGGGGCACGGCCTGACCCCGCTTCACTACGCTGCGGGCGGGCAGTCCGCTGGAGTCGTGCGCCTGCTGCTGGCGCGCGGCGCGACGCGCTCGCTCGAGGCCCGGGACGAGTGGGGGAACACGCCCCTTCTTCGGGCTGCCGGGATGGCCCGTCCCGCGTCCGAGCCTTCACCCGAGATCATCGAGGCGCTGGCGGCGGCCGGAGCCGACGTGAATGCCGTGACCTCGAAGGGCAACACGCCGCTCCACATCGCGGCTTACAAGGGCTTCGCCGGGACGGTACGGCTGCTCCTGTCCAAGGGAGCCGACCCCAGCCGCCGCAACGCGGCGGGCGAGACGGCCGAAGCGCTCGCAGCGAAGTTGGGCAGGAAGAGCGTGGTCGAGGTGCTCCGCAGGTCTTCCTAGCCGTGTAGCGACCTGCACGCGAACGCGCTCGGCGCCGCCCGGCGTCGAGAGCGCGCACGCGCTGAGGACCCCGGCCGATCCCGTTGGCGGCGAGCTCCGGCTAGCGGCGGCGCCGGCGGGGAAGCGGAGGGCGCCGGCGAGGACGGCGGCTCGGGCTGCAGGGCGGCGGTCACCGTGGACCCGGGGCGGAGCCGCGCGACGTCCCGGATGAACTGCACCCGCATCTCGTACCCGCCCGCGCCGGCGCGCTAGAGCGCGTCGAGGGTCCTGCGGTACATCGCGGCGCACGTGGTCTCGCGGACCGACGGCGGGGCGGGGAGGAAGTGCGTCCAGCGCCGGGTGGCATCGTCCGCCTTGAGCACCGCTCGGTCGGCGCTGCTCACCCGGATCGGGATGATGCTTCGCTTGGGCATGACTGAGCCGTAATACGGTGTGTGCACGGGGGCAACCGCGGGC
>DASTGK010000031.1:0-10917 GCA_035719085.1 Anaeromyxobacteraceae bacterium | reverse complement strand
GGCGGCAGCCGATTCATCCAACGCGTCCGCTATCGCGGGGGGCAATACCCCGTCGTCGGATAAGATGCCCAAAGACAAGCGCACGGATCTCACCGGAGCGCGTCCGGGCCGAGCGCCGCGTCGGGCCTCACGGGGGCCACGAGCCCGCCCTCCGCCCGGTAGAAGCCGGCGTAGACCTCGCCCTTCTTGGCGTCGAGGAGCGGCACGAGCAGCGCCCCCTCCCCCGCCCCGGGCGCCGCGGCGAGCGCCATGGCGGCCAGGCTCGAGGCGCCGGCGATGGGGCGCCGGTTGGCGTAGGCCAGCCCCTTCCACGTGGCGAGGCCGATGCGCAGGCCGGTGAAGGAGCCGGGGCCGAGCCCGACGGCATAGGCCTCGAGGTCCGGGAGCCGCCGCCCGCAGGCGGTGAGCAGGTCGGTGAGCGCGCCCGGCAGCCGGGCGCCGTGGCCGCCGGTGGCGCCGGGGGCGGGGCGGGCCGGCGCGTGCTCGGTCTTCTCCGCGAGCACCGTGACGGCGCCCGGCTCCACCTCGAGCAGGGCGCAGGAGAGGGTCAGCGTGGCGGTGTCGAGGGCGGCGAGCAGCATGCGAGGGGCAGCCTACCCGCGCAGCCGCATGATGTCGTTGCCGAAGACGAAGACCATGAGCGTGAGGATGAGCACGAGGCCCACCCAGTTGGCCACCTCGCGCACGCGCAGCGAGAGGCGGCGCCGCGTCACCCCCTCGATGGTCGCGGTGACGATGTGGCCGCCGTCGAGCACCGGGATGGGCATCAGGTTCATGAGCCCCAGGTTCACGCTGATGAGCGCCATCTGGAAGAGGAAGGTGCCGAGGCCCTGCTCGGCCGCCTCGGCGGCGATGGAGAAGAGCATGATCGGGCCGCCCACCGTCTTGAAGCTGATGTCGCCGGTGAAGATCTTGCCGATGCCGAGGACGGTGACGCGCACCACCTCCCAGAGCTGGTCGACGGCGAGCGCCGCGACCTCGCGCAGGCCGCGCCGGAGCGGCACCTCCTCCACCACCAGCGCGCCCACGTCGATGCCGACCCGGTCCTCCAGGTGGAAGCCGAGCACCGGCTTCTGGCGCGCCTCGCGCGTCAGCTCGTCCTTCACCGTCTCGGAGGCCGGCACGAGCGTCACCGTCCGGCCGTCGGCGAGGGCGAGGGCCACGGGCTTGCCCGGCTCGAACTCGCGCCCCACCGCGTTCACCTCGCGGAAGGAGCGGACCGGCCGCCCGTTGACCGCGGCGATGGCGTCGCCGCGCTTCAGGCCGGCCGCGGCGGCCGGCGACCCGGCGTCGACCGTGGCGATGTAGGTGGAGACGGTCGGGTCGGCGATCACCACGGCCGGCGCGCCGTCCGGCAGGCAGGTCGGCACGCCCTCGAGCGCGCGGGGCTGCCGCTGCTTCCCGGTGCCACGCTTCACCTCCATGGCCACCGGCCGGCAGCCGGCGGCGGCCACCTCGGCCAGCAGGTCGCCGGCGTGGCGCACCTTCTTGCCGCCGACCGAGACGACGAGATCGAGCGGCTCGAGCGGGCTGGCGATCCCCTGGGCCGGTGCGACGAGCGGCGCCGGGTAGTAGGGGGTGACGCCGATGATGCCGCGCTGCCGCTTCTCGACGGCGTTCGAGTCGTCCTCGGCGGCCGGCACGATGGTGAGCGGCAGGAGCTGGCCGCCCCGCTCCACGGTGAAGGTGAGCGCCTGGCCCGGGTGCGGCGACACGTGGTCGCGCAGGTCGCCGAACCAGCGGATGTCGGCCGGCGGCTCGCCCGGCACCTGGACGCGCCGGATCCGGTCGCCCGGCAGCAGGCCCGCCTCGGCGGCCGGCGAGCCCGGCGCCACGGTGCCGACCGCCGGCCCCGCGGTCGGCTCGCCGTTCTGCGCCAGGCCGAGCAGCACGTAGATGACGAAGGGGAAGACCAGGTTCATGCCCGGCCCGGCGAAGGCGATGGCGAGCCGCTTCCAGGGCGCCTGCTCGAGGAAGGTGCGGCCGCGGTCCTCCGGCGCGATCTCCTGCGTCGGGTCCTCGCCGGCCATCTTCACGTACCCGCCGAGCGGCAGGGCCGAGAGCTGGTACTCGGTCTCGCCGCGCGTGAAGCCGAGGAGCCTGGGCCCGAAGCCGATCGAGAAGCGCAGCACCTTCACGCCGAGGAGCTTGGCCACCGTGAAGTGGCCCAGCTCGTGGACGAAGATGAGGCCGCCGAGCAGGACCGCCACGGCGAGGACGTTCTGGACGAGGCTCATGCGTTCACCCGGTGCCCCCGCCCGGCCGGCGAGGGAGATCGGATCACTTAACCCGCCGGGACGCCTCGCGCTTCCCCCAGTCGCTGGCGGCGAGCGCCTGCTCCACGGAGCGGAGCGGCTCGACCGGGTGCGCCTCCAGCACGGCCGCGCAGATCTCGGCGATGTCGGTGAAGCGGCAGCGCTTCGCCAGGAAGGCCTCGACCGCCGCCTCGTCGGCCCCCGAGAGGACGGCCGGGGCCGTGCCCCCCAGCTCGAGCGCCCGGTAGGCGAGCGTGAAGGCCGGGAAGCGGGCCGGGTCGGGCGGCTCGAAGGAGAGCCGGCCGAGCCGCGCCAGGTCGAGCGGGGCGAGGTCGAGCGGCAGCCGCTCCGGGTGGCCGAGCGCGTAGCTGATGGGGCCGCGCATGTCCGAGACGCCGAGCTGCGCCACCATCGAGCCGTCGATGTACTCGACCATCGAGTGCACGATCGACTCGGGGTGGACCACGATGTCGATGCGGCGCGGCTCGACGTCGAAGAGCCAGCGGGCCTCGATCACCTCGAGCCCCTTGTTCATCAGCGTCGCCGAGTCGATGGTGATCTTGTCCCCCATCGACCAGTTGGGGTGCTTGAGCGCCCGCTCCGGCGTCACCCCCGGCAGCTCGGCCGCCGGCACGCCGCGCAGCGGCCCGCCCGAGGCGGTGAGGAGCAGCCGCCGCACCTCGCGCCGGTTGTGGCCGACGAGCGACTGGTGGATGGCCGAGTGCTCGCTGTCGACCGGCAGGATGGCGACGCCGCGCTCGCGGGCCCGGCGCATCACCAGCTCGCCGGCGAGGACCAGCGACTCCTTGTTGGCGAGGCCGACGTCCTTGCCCGCCTCGACCGCGGCGGCGGTGGAGCGCAGGCCGGCGCCGCCCGAGATGGCGGCGAGCACGAAGTCGACGTCCGGGTGGGTGGCGGCCTGGACCACGCCGTCGTCCCCCTCGAGCACCTCGGTGCCGGGCGGGACGAGCGCGCGCAGCGCCCTGGCCGCCTCGCGATCGGCGGCCGCCACCACCTTGGGCCGGAAGGCCTTCGCCTGCGCGGCGAGCCGCTCGACGTTACGGCCGGCGGCGAGGGCCACCACCTCGAAGCGCCCCGGGAAGCGCCCGACCACGTCGAGCGCCTGGACGCCGATGGAGCCGGTGGAGCCGAGGATGGCGAGCCGTCGCATCGGGCCGGACCCTAGCACGCGAGGCGGGGGCGGCTCACCTCAGGTAGGAGGCGAACACGTAGACCCACGGGGCGACGAAGAGGAGCGCGTCGATCCGGTCGAGCAGGCCACCGTGGCCCGGGATGAGCCGGCCCGAGTCCTTGACGCCCGAGGCGCGCTTCAGGAGCGACTCGACGAGGTCGCCGAGCGGCCCGAGCACCGCCGCGCCCGCGCCGAGCGCCAGCGCGCCGCCGAGCGGGAGCTCGGCCTGGAGCCGGAAGGCCTGCATGGCGGCCGCGCCGGCGAGGCTGCCGAGCGCGCCGCCGGCGAACCCCTCCCAGGTCTTCTTGGGGCTCACCTTCTCGTAGAGCTTGTGGCGGCCGAAGAGCAGGCCGGCGAAGTAGGCGAAGGTGTCGTTGGCCCAGGTCACCACGAAGGCCAGGATGACCCAGTCGAAGCCGAAGCGGAGCCGCAGCCCCACGACGGTGGCCGGCAGGAGCCCGCAGTAGGCCCAGGCGAGCGCGACGCGCCCGGCCCGCGCCGGCACCTGCTCCATCACCTCGTGGCGCAAGAGCAGCACCGAGAGGAGGCCCACCGTGGCGCCCGCGAGCGCGAGCCCCGCCCAGCCGGGCAGGAGGGCGCCGGCCGGCGCCACCGCCGCCAGCAGCGGGAAGGCGCCCGCCACGGCCACGCCGTACCCCTCGCCGGCCGCGAGCGGCCCGGCCATGAGCAGCAGCTCGACGGCGCAGAGCACCGCCGCCACGGCGACGAGCAGCGCGAAGGGCCAGCCGCCGACCACGGTGAGCCAGATGGCGATCGGCAGCAGGATGAGCGCGGAGATGGCCCGCTCGACCAGGTTGCGGCGGCGCTCCGGGTCCTGGAAGGCCTTCACTCGCGCCCGCCCTGGGCCTTCTGCTGGGCGCCGGTGAGGCCGAAGCGGCGCTCGCGCGCCTGGAAGTCGGCCACCGCCGCGAGGAAGGCCTCGTCGCGGAAGTCGGGCCAGAGCACGTCGGTGAAGTAGAGCTCGGCGTAGGCCGCCTGCCAGAGCAGGAAGTTGGAGATGCGCCGCTCGCCGCTGGTGCGCACGAGCAGGTCGAGCTCCGGCAGCCCGCGCGTCCAGAGCTGGGCCTCGATGGCCGCCTCGTCGACGGGGCCGGCCGCCGCCGCGGCGCGCGCCGCCTGGACCAGCTCCTCGCGCCCGCCGTAGGAGAGCGCCAGCGTCAGGACCATCCCGCCGTTGCCGGCCGTCTCGGCCATGACGAGCCGGAGCTGCTCGCGCAGCCGCTCCGGCAGCCGCGCCAGGTCGCCGATGGCGTTCAGCCGGACGGCGTTCTCGCGCATCTCGCCCCGCTCCGACTCGAGGAACTCCCCGAGGAGCAGCATGAGCGCGTCGACCTCGTCGGCCGGGCGCGCCCAGTTCTGCATCGAGAAGGCGTAGAGCGTCAGGGCCTCGAGGCCGATGCGGCGCGCGGTGCGGACCACGGCGCGGACCGCCTCGGCCCCCTCGCGGTGACCGGCGACGCGCGGCAGGCCGCGCGCCTCGGCCCAACGTCCGTTTCCGTCCATGATGACGGCGACGTGGCGCGGCAGCGGGCGGGCGCGCACGCGGGCCTCGAGCTCGCTCGGTGGGGTGGCGTCCGGCACGGGCGGGGTATAGCACGACGGCGCGGGGCGGCCATCCCGAAGGGGGCGTCTGCCCACCGTGAACGCCGTTTGACCACCTCGCGCGGGGATCCCTATGCTCCGTAGGTGGTCCCTCGCACCGTCGGCCCGTGGGAGATCCTCTCGGTCATCGGCCGCGGAGGGATCGGGGTCGTCTACCGGGCCCGCCACCGCCCGAGCGGCCGGCTCGCCGCGGTGAAGCTGCTCGGCCCGGCGCCGCTCGTCGATCCGCGCGCCGCGAGGCGGCTGGCGCGCGAGTTCGAGGTCCTCCGGGCGCTCGACCACCCGAACGTGGTGCGGGTCTTCGAGGCTGGGGTCTACGAGGGCTACTCCTACCTGGCCATGGAGCTGGTCGAGGGGCTCGACCTGCGCACCTTCCTCTCCCCGGCGCTCGACGAGGCGGCGGGCGTGCTGAGCGGGAGCGCCGATCCCTCCCTCTTCTCCGCCTCGGCCGGCGCGACGCCGCCGGAGGTGGGGCCGGACGCCATCCGCACGCTCGCCGCCATGATGGACGAGCCGGAGACGGCGCCCGCCGAGTTCCACCCGCCCGTCCCCGCCGCGCCCGGGGCCGGCGCCCCGCCCCTGCCGCGGCCGCCGCTCGAGCCCGGGCTGCAGGCGGCGCTCAACCGGCCGCACCGGCTGGAGCGGCTCGACCACGCGCTCGCCCAGGTGCTCGAGGCGCTCGACTACGTGCACCGGCACGGGCTGGTGCACCGCGACCTGAAGCCGTCCAACATCATGGTCGACGACCAGCGCCAGGCCCGCATCATGGACTTCGGCCTGGTGAAGCACCCCGAGGAGGCGGCCGAGCCGCTCACCGGCACCGGGCGCGTCGTCGGCACCTACCGCTACATGTCGCCGGAGCAGGCGCAGGGGCTGCCGGTCGACGGGCGGAGCGACCTCTACAGCCTGGGCGTCATCCTCTACGAGCTGCTCGCCGCGGCGCCGCCCTTCACCGCGCAGCTGCCGGCGGAGCTCTGGCACCAGATCCTGCACCAGCCGCCGCAGCCGCTCGCCGAGATCAACCCCGGCGTCGATCCCGATCTCGCCGCCGTCGCGGAGCGCTGCCTGGCCAAGTCGCCCGACGCGCGGTTCGGGAGCGCGCGGGAGATCCTCGACGTGCTGCGGCGGTGACGTCGGCCCCGCGCGCTACCATGCGCCCGTGTCCGACCTCCCCCAGGACGCCCTCTCCTACCAGGCGGTCGTGGCCGAGTACTTCCTCGGGCTGCGCGGCGCGGGGCTGCTCATCTCGCCGCTCGACCAGGAGCTGGTGGCGGGCTGGGAGCGGCGCGGCCTGCCGGTGGCGGTGGTCTGCCGCGGGCTGCGGCGCGGGCTCGAGGAGCTGGTGGAGCAGCGCGCGCCCGGCGCCACCCTGCCCCGCTCCATCCGCGCCCTGCGCTTCGCCGTCGAGGACGAGTGGCACGCCTACCAGCGGCAGCGCGTCGGCGACGCCCCGGCGCCGCCCGCCGAGACGGCCGCCGCCGAGGCCCGGCTCGAGGCGGCCCGCGCGCTCCTCGCCGACGCCGGGCGCGCCGCCGACGGCCAGCGGCGCGACGGCTACCGCGACGCCTGGCGCGCGCTCCAGGGGCGCTACGACGGCACGCCGCTCGAGCGGGTCGAGGCGGCCATCGCCGCGGCCGACCAGCGCATCCTCGCGGCCTGGCTCGGCAGCCTGTCGCGGGCGCAGCGGGGGGCGCTCGGGCCGCGGGTGGCGCTGCTCGCCGGCCCGCGCCGCCGCGGCGAGAGCCGGCGCGCCCACCGCGAGGCGCTGCGCGTCCACCTGCTCGACGCGGCCCGCGGGGCGGGGCTGACCTGCCTGCGCGGATCGGTGTAGAGTCCGCGCCCCATGCCCGGCCCCTCGGAGAGCACCCCCTGCCGCGAGTGCGCCGGCGCCGGCTACCTCGTCGAGCAGATCCTGGGGCGCCCGGCCCAGGCGCGCCGCTGCCACTGCCAGGCCGCCTGCCCGCGCTGCGGCGAGACCGGCTACGTGCTCGTCCCGGCCGACGGCGGCAGCACCAGGGCGCAGGTCTGCAGCTGCCGCCACCTCGACGAGCGGATCGCCCTCTTCAACAAGGTCGGCATCCCGGCGGCGGTGGCGCGCGCCTCCTTCGACGGCTTCAAGGTCTGGTCGCCCGACCACTCGGCCGCCAAGGCCGTCTGCGAGGACTTCGCCCGCAAGTTCCGCAGCGACGCGCCGACCAAGGGCTTCCTGCTCTACGGCCGGCCCGGCGGCGGCAAGACCCACCTGCTCGCCGCCACGCTCCGCTGGCTCACGCTGGAGAAGGGCGTGCCCGGCCGCTACGTCGAGTTCATGCTCCTGCTCTCCGACATCAAGGCCGGCTTCGACTCGGGGCGCAACCAGATGGAGATCCTCCGGCCGCTCGTCTCGGTGCCGGTGCTGGCCATCGACGAGCTCGGCAAGGAGCGCGGCACCGACTGGGAGCGGTCGATGCTCGACGAGCTCATCAGCCGCCGCTTCAACGCCGGCCTCTCCACGCTCTTCGCCACCAACTACTTCCTCGAGGCGCGCGCCGCCCCCGAGGACCCGGGGCGCGTCGTCAACACGCGCTCCAAGGACTTCCAGCGCGACGCCGAGGCGATGAGCCTGTCGCAGCGCGTGGGCGACCGGATCTACTCGCGCCTCAACGAGATGTGCAGCTTCGTGAAGCTCGACCCGGGGCTCGACCTGCGCAAGGACACGCACGGCGCCGGCGGCTTCTGGGGCCGGTAGCCGCCACGGCCCTGAGCCGCGGGCCGCGAGGCGCTCACCCGATGAGCCGCCGGTGGAGCGCCCGCGCCGCCTCCGGCAGCACCCGCGCCTCGACGTAGGCGGTGATGCGCAGCGGGGCCGTGGCCACCGCGAGCGCCCTCGCCCCGAGCGCCTCGAGCGCCGCCTCCACCTCGCGCCGCACCCGCTCCGACGCGCCGGCCCCGGTGCCCACCACCGCCACGGCGCCGATCCCCTCGGCCGCCACCTCGCAGCCCGGCACCGCCGCGCGCAGCCGGGCGACCAGCGCCGCGAAGCCGTGCACGTTCTCGAGGGGCACCACCAGCGTGGCGCGGCCGGTGCCGAGCGCCACCTCGGTGGCCGGCGCCCCCTCGCGCGCCAGCAGCTCCTGCGCCCGGGCCAGCCCGCCGAAGGGGACGGTGAGGAGCGCCAGCTCCCGCTCCACCGCCACGCCGGCGATCCGCTCGGGGCCGCGGCCGGCGCGGATCACCGTCTCCTCCGGCCCGCCGAAGGTGGAGCGGGCCCGGATGGCGATCCCCTTCTCGCGCGCGAACTCGACCGCCTGGGCGTTCAGCACCTTGGCCCCGGCCTGGGCCAGCTCCTGCATCTCCTCGTAGGAGAGCTCCTCCTGGCGGCGCGCCTCCGGCACCACCCGCGGGTCGGCGGTGAAGACGCCGGCCACGTCCGAGTAGATCTCGCAGTCGGCGCCGAGCGCGGCGGCGAGCGCCACGGCGGTGGTGTCCGAGCCGCCGCGGCCGAGGGTGGTGATCTCGCGCCGGGCCGAGACGCCCTGGAAGCCGGCCACGATGACCACCCGGCCCCGCGCCAGCTCCTCGCGCACGCGCACCGGCCGCACCTCCAGGATGCGGGCGGTGGCGTGGGCGTCGGTGGTGAGGATGCCGGCCTGGCTGCCGGTGAAGCTGATGGCCTCGACCCCCAGCTCCTGCAGCGCCATCGAGAGGAGCGCCATGGAGATGCGCTCGCCGGCCGTGAGCAGCATGTCGAGCTCGCGCCGCGGCGGGTCCTGGGCCACCTGCTTGGCGAGCCCGAGCAGCTCGTCGGTGGTGTCCCCCATGGCCGAGACGACGACGCAGACCTCGTCGCCGGCCCGACGCCGCGCGGCGATGCGCGCCGCCACCCGCTTCAGCTTCTCCACGTCGGCGACCGACGAGCCGCCGAACTTCTGCACCACCACCGGCATGCCGCACCTCCGGCGCCGCACTCTACGCCGGCGCGGCCGCCGCGGCGCGCCGGGCTCAGTGCCCCAACCCAGGCATGATGCCGTCGCGAGAGCGGCGAGGCCGAAGCGAGGCTGGCGCCCGAGGAGGGAGCAGCGCAGGCGTAGCAGCGCTACGTCGAGCAGCGGACCGACGAGGCCGCCTGCCGCAGCGAGAGCATCGTCGCTCGCAGCAGGCAGCTCGCCTGGGGCGGGGCACTTACGGCACGCAGGCGGCCAGGCAGATGCGCCCCGCGGCGCCCGCCACGAAGACGCACTGGGCGCCGGTGGCGCCGATCCCGCCGCCGCCGCACTGCGCGTCGCTGGTGCAGCTCGCGCCCGACGCCAGCCAGGCGGTGCACGTCCCGATGGTGCCGCCCGAGCCCGTCCCCAGGTTGCACCAGCCGTCGAGGCAGCCCACGTCCTCGCCGGAGAGGGCGCCGCACAGGCCGCCCACGCCCGGGAAGCGGGTGCACGCGGCGCCCCCCGGGAGCGCGGCGCAGTAGAGCCCGATCTCGCAGGCCCTCAGGCCGGGCGTGCAGGCCTGCCCCTCGGCGAGCGGCTTGACGCAGTGGCTCGTGGTCGCGCCGGCCGAGTCGAGGACGCAGCGCGCCGGGGGCTGGCAGCCGTAGTAGGCGCACGCGGCGCCGACCGCCAGCTCCGCCTGGCACACCTGGCTCGGGTCGCAGAAGAGCCCCGGCCCGCACGTGTTCGGGTAGGCGCAGCTCTGCCCCTGGGCCTGCCTGGTCGAGATCGCCTTGCAGGTCGCGGGGAGGGCGTTCGCGTCGCAGTAGAGGCCGAGGCTGCTGTCGCACGGCGCGGTGGAGCTGCAGGGCGCCCCCAGGCCGCCCTCCGACACGCACTGCAGCACGGTCAACTGGACGCAACCGAGGTGCGGGGCGCAGGGGATCGTGCTGCTGCACGGCTGGCCCAGGCCGGCCCGCGCCGCGCAGGTCGGGACGACCGGCGTGGTGTCGCAGTAGGAGGTGTCGTCGCAGGGCGGATCGAGCGCCAGGCAGCGCGCGCCGACCGCGCCGGGCGCCTTGCAGGTGCCGGGGCAGGCGCCGGAGACCTCCGGGCGGCTGCAGGTCAGCCCGGCGGCGCACTCGATCTGGTCGTAGCAGGTGCCGCCCGCGGTCACCTGGCCGACGAAGGGAGGGGCGTCGCAGGCGGAGAGCGAGGCGCAGCCGGACGCGGGGTCGAGCGCGGCCAGGCAGGCGTCGGCGACGGCCCGGTCGTAGCCGATCCGCCCCGCCGCCTCGCCGGCGGACACCAGGCTGCAGCTCGCCCTGGTCGCGGCGAACATCCGGTCGGCGTAGTAGGGCGCCAACCCCTCGCAGGCCTGGAACTTGGCCACCACCTGGTCGAAGAGGACCGGGCAGACGGCGCTGGCGCTGCGGCGCGGGTCGAGCTTGCCGGGGTCGAGGGTGCAGGCGGAGAGGAGGGCGGCGGCCAGGGCCAGCGTGCGGACGCGGTGCATGTCGGTGCTCTCCTAGAAGTGCCCGGCGGCCACGAGGCCGACCGTCCCGTCGCCCGCGATCGGCGCCACGGCCACCTGGTCGCGGTCCGACCGCCACCAGAGGAACCCGGTCACGCCGGCGCCGACCGCGCCCAGCCCGAGCATCACGTTGGCGGTGGTGGTCAGCGACCTGACGGACGACTGCTTCGAGTCCCAGGTGGCGAGGTAGCCGCGGCTGGCCTGGAGGGCCTGCAGGTCGTCGTACTGCTTCTTGGCCGCGAGGCCGGCGACGATCCCGCCGGCGAGGAGCGCCACCGAGGCGCCGCCGGTGATCCAGGTGGCGGTGGTCAGGTGGCGGCCGGAGGAGGGCGCCGCGGTGGCGACCACGGTGGCGGCGGGCGCGGCGGCGGCGGCCGGCCTCGGAGGCGCCGCGGCGAGGTCGGGGGC
>DASTGK010000030.1:0-6991 GCA_035719085.1 Anaeromyxobacteraceae bacterium | reverse complement strand
GCCCCCGTGAACGCGGCGCCCAGCGTCGCGATCGCGCGCTCCACCTGCGCTCGCACCTCGGGGGTGAGCCCCGCGTCCTCCTCGGAGAGGAGGTCGAGCTGCTCGGCGGCGTAGGCGGCCAGCGCCGGCTGGACGCTCTCCAGCGGCGGCGGCTCCTTCTCCAGCGCCTGCAGCTCCCGGTAGTCGAGGGCGCCGAGCCGCTCGGCGAAGGCCTGGTCGAACATGGCCCAGGCCTCGAAGGCGAGGTCGGTCACGGCGAGCGCGCCCGCCTCGGGCAGCGCCACGTCGTCGAGCCAGGCGGCGAGGTCGGGCTGGGCGTTGGTGAAGCGGTCGCGGCGGCGCGCCACCTCGCGCGGCGGCGCGGCGGCGAGCCACTTCCAGGTGGCCTCCACCAGGTCGGCCGGGAGCTGCGTGCCGGGCGTGAGCCCGCGCTCCGGCGGCTCCGGGGGCGGCGGCGGCTCGGGCGCCACGTCCGGCGCGTCGTCGTGCGGCCCGAGCCCGGCCTCGAGCCGCGCCCAGAGGCCGAAGAGGTTGCCGTAGAGCCGCCGCGCCTCGTCCGGCGAGGCGAAGTGGGGCTCCTGCGGGAAGAGGGTGGGGATGACGGCGCCGCGCGGCTCGCCCGCGGCGAGGGCGCGGGAGAAGGCGGCCGCCACCTCGTCGGCCCGCGCCGGCGAGCCGGCCCGCTCGAGCAGGGCGTCGAGCGCCTCCGGCCCCTCGTAGATGGGCGGCAGGCCGGCCGCGGCGCCGGTCCGTCCGCCGCTGCGCCGGCGGGTCACGGCCGCTCCACCGGGCGGAAGAGCTTCGAGGTGGCCCAGCGGACCACGCCGCGCGGCAGCACCTGCGAGAGCGTCGTCGCCGCCTTGTTGAGCGGCCCGGGGACGCTCACCGGCTCGCCGTCCTCCACCTGCTGCAGCGCCGCGGCCGCCGCCTCCTCGGCGGTGAGCCGCCCTGGCACGGCGTGGAAGCGCTCGCCGATGCCGGCCACGTCGCCGAACTCGGTGGCCACCGGCCCCGGGCAGAAGGCGAGCGCCCGCACCCCCTCGCCGCGCAGCTCCTCGTCGAGCCCCTCGGTGAAGGAGAGGACGAAGGCCTTGGTGGCGCCGTAGACCGACATGAAGGGCGTCGCCTGGAAGCCGGCGGCGCTCGCCACGTTGAGCACGGTGCCGCCGCCGGAGGCCTTGAGATCCGGCAGGAGCGCGTGGGTCAGCAGCACCAGCGCCTCGCAGTTGAGCCGCATCATCGAGGCGAGCTGGCCGGCGTCGGTCCCCTCGAAGCGGCCGTAGCGGCCGAAGCCGGCGTTGTTGACGAGGAGCCAGGGGACGCCGAGCCGCCGGGCCTCGGCGGCGAGCGCCAGCGGCGCCCCCTCGACGGTGAGGTCGAGCGCCATGGTGTGGATGAGCGCGTGGCCGGCGGCGAGCGCCTCGGCGGCGAGCCCCTCCAGCCGGTCGTGGCGGCGGGCCACGGCCAGCACCGGCTCGCCGCGGGCGGCGAGGGCGCGGACCAGGGCGGCGCCGATCCCGGAGGAGGCGCCGGTGACGACGGCGAGGCGGGGGAGCGTCGTCATGCCGGCAGCCCCGCGAAGAAGGCCTCGAGCGCCGCGGTGAAGGCGGCCGGCTGCTCGATGCAGGGCAGGTGGCCGGCGCCGGGGATGCGGACGAGCGCGGCGCCGCGGATCCCGGCGGCCAGCTTCTCGGCCTCGGCCGGCGGCGTGAGCCCGTCCTCCTCGCCCACCACCACGAGCGCCGGCACCGTCACAGTGGCGAGCGTCGCCGTCGAGTCGGGCCGCTTCGCCATCCCGCGCTGCGCCGCCGCCACGCCGGCCGGCGTCCCCGCGGCGATGAGCTGGCGCACCTCCTTCACCGCGACCGGGTCGGGCTGCGGCTTCAGGAGCTTGGGCGTCATCTGGTCGGCCACCCAGTGGAGCCCGTGCTCGAGCGCGCTCCGGGCGAAGGCCTCGCGGCCGGCCGCCCCCTCGGGCGTGTCGGCGCCGGCCTTGGTGTCGCACAGGGCGAGGCCGCGGAAGAGGCCGGGGGCGCGCCGCCAGAGCTCGAGCGCCAGGTAGCCGCCCATGGAGAGGCCGGCCACCGCGGCCCGCTCGATCCGCAGGTGGGCGAGCAGGGCGCGCACGTCGTCGGCCAGCAGGTCCATGGTCGAGGCGGCCGGCGCGGTGCCGCTGCGCCCCAGCCCCCGGTAGTCGGGGGCGACGACGCGGTGGCGCTTCGAGAGGGCGTCCACCTGGCGCGACCACATGCCGGCGTGGAGGGGGAAGGCGTGGAGGAGGAGGACGGCGCTCGGGCCGGACCCGGCGTCGAGGTAGTGGAGGTCGGTGCCGTTCACGGAGACGGTGGGCATGGGGCGGATCGTTAGCACTTCTCGCGCTTGGCGCCGACAACCCTTATGAAAGGGGGATGACTGCCTTCGACCGCTTCGGCGTCACCGAGCGGATGATCCGCGAGACCCTGTCGGCCGCCCTGTCGCGCGGGGGCGACCACGCCGACCTCTACTTCCAGCACGTCGTCACCTCCGATCTGGGGCTGGAGGACGGGGCGGTCAACCGGGCCTGGGCCTCCACCGAGCTCGGGGTGGGCGTCCGCGTCGTCCGGGGCGACCAGACCGGCTACGGCTACACCGAGGACCTGTCGCTGCCGGCGCTGCTCGAGTGCGCCCGCACCGCCGCCGCCATCGCCGACGGGCCGGCGCGGGCGGCGCCCGTCGCCTTCCACGTGCGGGCCGACCTGCCGGCCCGCTACCCGCTCTCGCGCGGCTGGGGCGAGGTGCGCCCCGAGGAGCGGCTGCCGCTCCTCGCCGGCCTGAACGAGCGGGCCTTCGCCGCCGACCCGCGCGTCAAGAAGGTGAACGTCTACCTCCACTCCGAGGCCGGCACGGTGCTCATGGCCGACTCGCGCGGCCGGCTGGTGGAGGACTCGCAGCCGATGACCGTGCTCTCGCTCTCGCTCCTCTCCGAGCAGGGCGGTCGGCGCGAGCAGAACGGTTACAACGTCGCCGGCCGCGCCGGCCTCGACTTCTACACGCCGGAGCGGCTCGACCGCGTGGTGCGCGAGGCGGTGGCCCGCACCGCCATCCTCTTCGAGGCGGGGGCGCCGCCGGCCGGCGAGCTGCCGGTGGTGCTGGCGGCCGGCTCCTCCGGCATCCTGCTGCACGAGGCGATCGGCCACGGCATGGAGGCCGACTTCAACCGCAAGGGGACCTCCATCTACGCCGACAAGGTCGGCAAGGCCATCGCCAGGCCGTTCGTGAACATCGTGGACGACGCCACCAACCAGGGGGCGCGCGGCGCCATCAACGTCGACGACGAGGGGAACGCCGCCGGCTGCACCCGGCTCGTCGAGGACGGCATCCTCGCCACCTACCTGCACGACGAGATCTCGGCGCGCCACTACGGCGTCGCGCCCACCGGCAACGGCCGGCGCGAGAGCTACCGCCACGCGCCGCTGCCGCGCATGCGCTCCACCTACATGCTGCCTGGGCCGCACCGGAAGGAGGAGATCATCGCCAGCGTGAAGCGCGGCATCTACTGCCAGAACTTCTCCAACGGGCAGGTCAACATCGGGGCCGGCGACTTCACCTTCTACGTGAAGAACGGCTGGCTCATCGAGGACGGCAAGCTGACCCGCCCGGTGAAGGACGTGAACATCATCGGCAACGGGCCGAAGGCGCTGGAGCAGGTGGACATGGTGGCGGACGACCTCGAGATCGACGAGGGCGGCTGGACCTGCGGCAAGGACGGACAGTCGGTGCCGGTCTCGCAGGGGCTGCCCACGGTGCGGGTGGCCAAGATGACGGTGGGAGGGAGGGGCTCGTGACGCTCGTCGAGATCGCGCGGGAGGCAGCGCGCCTGGCGCTCGCCAAGGGGGCGAACGAGGCGAGCGTCGGGACCTACCGGGCGCGCCAGGTCGAGGTGGCCTGGCGCGACGGCAAGGTGGAGAAGGTGTCGGAGGCGACCACCCGCGGGCTCGGGCTCGACCTCTACGTCGACGGTCGCTACGCCGCCGTCTCCACGAGCGACCTGCGCCCCGAGGCGCTCGACCGGTTCATCGGCGAGGCGGTGGCGCTGGCCCGCTCGCTCGCGCCCGACCCGCACCGGCGGCTGCCCGACCCGGCGCTCTACGCCGGCCAGGCGGAGGTGGACCTCGAGCTCGAGGACCCGGACTACGGCCGCGTCGACGCGGCCACGCGGCGGCGGCTCGCCGAGGCGCTCGAGGCGGCGGCGCGCGGCGTGCCGGGCGCCGAGAAGATCCTGTCCGTCTCCACCTCGGTCTCCGACACCGCGTCGGAGAGCGCGCTCGTGCAGACCAACGGCTTCGAGGGGACGCGCCGCGGCACCGACTTCTGGCTCGGCGCCGAGGTGGCGGTGCAGGACCCGGACAGCCGCCGGCCGGAGGAGTCGGCCGCCTCGGGCAGCCGCTTCTTCGCCGCGCTCGAGCCGGCCGAGGCGGTGGGCCGGCTCGCCGCCGAGCGGGCGCTGGCCCGCGTCGGCGCGGTGAAGGGCGCCTCCGGGCTCGTCACGCTCGTCGTCGACGCGCGCGCCGCCGGCCGGCTGGCCGGCTACCTGCTCGGGCCCATGCACGCCTCGTCGCTGCAGCAGAAGCGCTCCTTCCTGGAGGGGAAGCTGGGGCAGCCCATCGGCAGCGCGCGGCTCGGCTTCGTCGACGACCCGCTCGTCCCGCGCGGCTTCGGCTCGCGCCGGTACGACGGCGAGGGGCTGGCGGCGCGCCGGCTGACGATGGTGGAGGGGGGCGTCCTGCGCACCTGGTACGTCGACACCTACTACGGCCGCAAGCTGGGGCTCGCGCCCACCACCGCCCGCTCCTCCAACCTCGCCTGGGCGCTCGGCGACGCGCCTCGCGAGCGGCTCCTCGCCGACGTGGGCGAGGGGGTGCTCGTCACCGGCTTCCTCGGCGGCAACTCCAACGGCACCACCGGCGACTTCTCGCTCGGCGTCCGCGGCTTCGCCATCCGCGGCGGCCGGCTGGCGGAGCCGGTGGGCGAGATGAACGTGTCGGGGAACCACCTCGAGCTCTGGCACCGGCTCGCCGCGACGGGTGATGATCCCTACGCCTACTCCAGCCTCCGCACGCCTACCCTCGTGTTCGAGGGCGTCCAGCTCGCGGGGACCTGATCGGGCGGCGTCAAGTCCCGCCGGGCGATCAATCTCCCAGAGGGGCGTGGCTATAAATTCGCGGGGCGCGTATGCAGTGGCCCGTGGCCCGCGTCCTCGTCGTCGACGATGAGCTCGACATCCGTGAAGCCGTCTCCGAGGTGCTCGCCTTCGAGGGCCACGAGGTGGTGGTCGCGTGCGAGGGGGCCGAGGCGCTGCGCAAGTGCCACCTGCTCCACCCCGACCTCGTCCTGCTCGACCTCATGATGCCGGGCATGAACGGCTGGGACTTCCGCGCCACGCAGCTGCGCGACCCGTCGATCGCCGACATCCCGGTGGTGATCCTCTCGGCCCTGGGGCGCGTCCCCAACATCGACGCGGCCGCCTTCCTGCCGAAGCCGTTCGGCCTCGACGACCTGCTCGACCTCGTCCGGCGCAACGCCCGCCGCGACGGCGAGCAGCTGCCGGCGAGCTAGGCGCCGCCGGCCGGGATCCCGGCCGCCTCGAGCAGCCAGCCGAACGCGCCCTCCGCCTCCCGCTCCAGCGCGTCCAGCTCCTCGGTGAAGAGGTGCGTCGCCCCCTCGACCGCCGCCACGCGGCGCGGGCCGGCCGAGCCGAGGAGCGCGCCCTGCACCTCGTCCGGCGAGCCGAGCTGGTCGAAGCGGGCCTGCACCACGGCGCAGGGGAGGGGCGAGCGGCGCAGCGGCTCGAGGTCGCGCGGCAGCTCGTCGTAGGGGCGCACCACCAGGCCGGCGAGGAGGAAGCCGCGCACGCCGGCGTCGCGCAGCCCGGCCGAGAGCGCGGCGAAGGCGCCGAAGGAGAAGCCGGAGGCGAGGCGCGGCAGCGCCGGGAAGCGCGCGGCCAGCAGGTCGAGCGCGGCGAGCGCGTCCTCCGACTCGCCCGCGAGCCGGCCGTAGCTGCCGGCGCTGCGGCCGACGCCGCGGTAGTTGAAGCGGAGCGAGACGCCGCCCGAGGCGCGGGCCGCGCGGGCCAGCCGGTAGGTGGCGTGGGTGTGCATGGTGCCGCCCTGCTGCGGGTGCGGGTGGCAGACGAGCGCGGCGAAGCGCGGGCGCTCCACCGGCTCGAGGAGCCCCTCGAGCCGCCCGGCCGGTCCCTGGATGTCGATCGTCGCCACGCCGTCACCTCGCCACCCTCGCCGCGCCGGCCGGGAGCGCCACCTTGCTTGCCTCGGCCGGCCGCGCCGCGCAACCGGGGCGTGCCGCGCGGGACCGGCCGGCGAACGACTCCGGGCCGGGGGCGCGCTCGGGCCGGACGGGGCGCCCCACCACTCGGCGCGGCCGGTTCTGGTAGCCTCGTCCTCCCCATGGAGGGTCAGGCTCGGCTCGCCATCCAGGCGCTCGGCGCCGTCCTCGCGCTCCTCGTCCTGCGCGCCCTGGCGGCGGCGGTCGAGGCGGCGCTCGTGGCCGTGGGCCAGCCGCGCGCCCAGGAGCTGGGGGGCGCCGCCGGGGCCGGCAAGCGGGCCCGCTGCCTGGCGGCCCTGTCGGCCGACCCCGAGGGGACGGCCGCCACCATCCGCGTCGTCGAGACGGCCACGCTCGTCCTCGCCGGCCTCATGTCCGGCACCGCCGGCGCGCTCCTCTTCCCGGAGAAGGTCCCCTTCGTGGCCGGGCTGCTCGCCGCGGTCCTCGGGGCCGCCGCCTCGCTCCTGCTCACCGCCGTGGGGCGCGGCGTCGGCGCGGCGCAGGGCGAGCCGGTGGCGCTCCTCCTCGCGGCGCCGGTGCGCGGCCTGCGCCTCCTCCTGCGGCCGCTCGGCCGGGTCGTGGCGGCCCTGGCCGGCGGCCAGGCCCGCTTCACGCTGCCCCGGCCGCCGCTCGCCGAGATGGAGCGGGCGCTCGCCGAGTACGCCAGGTC
>DASTGK010000029.1:0-2019 GCA_035719085.1 Anaeromyxobacteraceae bacterium | reverse complement strand
GGTGGACCGACGACCTGCTCGAGGCGCGCTGCGACCTCGTGGCCGGCGACTACTGGACCGTCTGGCCGGCCGTCTGGCACGCGGCGCTGGTGGCGCGCGAGCGCGGCCTGCCGGCGAGCCCGTACGGCCTGGCCCACCGCTCCAACCCGACCGTGCCCTTCTGGTGGGGCCGGCCGCACCAGGCGCTGCGGATCTGCCGGACGCGCGGCCCCGGCTCGGCGCGCGAGGCGGCCCGCTGGCTGCCGGCCTACGGCCTCTGGCCGGTGGAGGTCCTGGAGCGGCGCGAGGAGATCGTGGTGCTGCGGGTGCGGCCCGGCGGCGGCGCCCCTCAGCCGGCCGGCGGGGCGGACAGCTCGCGCTGACCGAGCGGCGCGAGCCGCTGCAGGAAGACGAAGCCGGGCACCGCCGCCGCCGTGGCGCAGGCGGTGAAGAAGACCGGGTAGCCGAGCGCCTCGACGAGCACGCCCGAGGGCAGGCCGGCCGACCAGCGCCCCAGCGCGAAGAGGCTGGAGAGGAGCGCGAACTGGGTGACGGCGTTCTTCCGGTCGCAGATGCGCAGGAGGAGCGCCCCCTGCGCCACCGACGCCATCGACTTGGCGCCGTACTCGCCGGCGATGGCGACGTAGGCCCAGGCGCGGGTGGCGGCGTCGAGCGGCGGCAGGCCGGCGCCGCACAGGTGGGCCTCGAGCGGCGCGGCCCGGCTCCAGGCGGCGGCGGCGTAGAGCAGGTTGGCGAGCGCCTGCGCCACGCCGAAGATCCAGAGCGCCCGCCCCACGCCGAGCTTGAGCGTGAGCCCGGTGGCGAGCGCGCTCCCGGCGATCGAGGCGACGATGCCGATGGTCTTCACCGCCGCCCCGAGCTCCGCGTTGGAGAAGCAGAGGTCCTTGAGGAACGGGTTGACCATCGTGCCGGCGAGGTTGTCGCCGAACTTGTAGAAGACGAGGAAGAGCGCGACGGCGACGGCGTCGCCGCGGGCGAAGAAGGTGCGGAAGGGCTCGACCACGGCCTCGCGCAGCGAGGCGCGCGGCGCCGGCGGCTGCTCCGGCTCCTCGCACCAGAAGACCAGCACCACGCTCGCGGCGAAGAGCGCGCCGAGGACCGCGAAGACCAGCGGCCAGCCGAGCACGCTCTCCAGGCCGACGGCGACGGCGCCGCCGAGCAGCATGCCGCCCCAGTAGTAGACCGAGCGGAGCCCGGGCGCGGCGTCGCGCTCCTCGGGGCGGAGGAACTCGACGGCGTAGGCGTCGTAGGCGATGTCCTGGGTGGCGCCGAGGAAGGCCACGAGGAGCGCCAGGCCGCCGAGGACGAGCGGCGCGGCCGGCAGGGAGGCGCCGGCCTGGTGGGCCGCGAGGGCGCGCCAGGCGTAGGCGCCGAGCGCCCCGAAGGCGAGCGCCAGGGCGAGCTGCATGAGGATGACCCAGCTGCGGCGCCGGCCCGGCCAGGGGATGGCGTAGCGGTCGACGAGCGGCGCCCAGAGGAACTTGAGCGTCCAGGGGAGCGAGGCGGCGGAGAGGAAGCCGATCTGCGCCCGCGAGATGCCGAGGTCGACGAGGAAGACCTGGAAGGTGTTGAAGATCCAGCCGAGCGGCATGCCCGACGGGATGGAGAGGAGGCCGAGGAGCTGGAGCCGCTTGGTGAAGACGATGCGCTTGGCCAAGGTCGGGGGAGCGTAGACCCGGGTCGGGCGGGGGACAAGCTTGTCCCCCGCTGGCGTCCTCGCTACCGTCCGCCCGTGTTCTCTCGCCCCCTCGCTCCCCTCACCGTCGCCGCCCTCCTCGCCTCCTGCGCCGGCCCGCGCGAGTCGCTGGCGCCGCCGGAGCTGCTCGTGGAGGTGCTGCCGCGGCTCGCCGACGTCTCGCTCGACGGCGCGCCGGTGGGGAAGGGGACGCGCGCCGTCCCGGCGCCGGCGCCCGGTTCGCACCGGCTCCTGGTGGCGGCCGAGGGGTATGAGCCCGCCGAGCGGCCGCTGCCGCCGGGGCCGCTGGCCGGGGCGCGCGTGGCGGTGGCGCTCCGCCCCGC
>DASTGK010000028.1:0-10903 GCA_035719085.1 Anaeromyxobacteraceae bacterium | reverse complement strand
CTCGCCGGCCCAGTTCGGGGCGCTCTTCCGCTCCTCGCGCTTCTGGGCGCTCTACAGCCTCGCCGCCTTCCCGCTCGTCGTGCTCGCGCTCGAGCCGAACGGCACGGCGAGCTGGATGTTCGTCTACTTCTCGCTGGTCTGGGCCTTCCTCTTCTTCCGCCTGGTGCAGCCCGAGCCGGGCACGGCGCGGCTGGCGCTGCGCGTCTACCTGCTCACCGGCCTCGTCGCCATGCCGCTCCTCCTGCTCTGGCTCTCCACGCCGCCCTTCTTCACCGAGGCGCTGCTCGAGGCGGGCGGCCTGGCTCGCGCGCTCGGCTTCCTCCTCGGCGTCGGCCCGCGCGAGGAGGCGGCCAAGCTCCTGCCGCTGGCGCTCGTGGTGCTGTGGCGCCGCACCGGCGGCGGCCGACCGCTGTCGCTGCGCCAGGGGCTGGTGCTCGGCGCGGTGGCCGGCTTCGCCTTCGCCGCCGTGGAGAACATGGAGTACCTGCGGATGTTCGAGGCCTACGACCGGCAGGCGGTCCGCTGGGGCGTCTTCAGCCGCACCAGCCTCGACGCCAGCCTGGCCCGCATGCTGCTCACGCCCTTCATGCACGGCGCCTGGGCCGGCATCGCCGGCTACTTCTTCGCCTGGGGCGAGTGGAACCGCCCGGTGCGCTGGCGGCTGCGGCTCGCCGGCCTGTGCGGCGCGGCGCTCCTGCACGGGCTCTACGACACCGTGGCCGAGGTGCCGCTGCTCGCGCTCGCGGCCGTGGCCTTCACCTTCCACGTCCTGGTGCGCTGCGTGAGCCGCGCCGCCAACGAGGAGGGGCCGGAGGCGGCGCTGGAGCGGCCGCTCGGCTGAGGCGGGGGCTACCCGCGCATCGCCTTCAGCGCCTCGCGCAGGAGCTCGTCGAGCCCCTTGCCCTCGGCGCCGTCGCGCAGCGCCTCGACCACCTGCTCGGCCTGGGCCGGCTTGTAGCCGAGGTTGACGAGCGCGGCCTCGAGCTGGTCGACGACGCCGCCCGGCCCGCGCGGCGCGGCCGGCCCGGCGGCGCGGGCCAGAGCCACCAGCTTCTCCTTCAGCTCGACCACCAGCCGCTCGGCCGTCTTCTTGCCGACGCCCGGCACCCTGGTGAGCCGGGCCACGTCCCCCTGCGCCACCGCCTGCGCCAGGTCGCGCGGCTCGATGCCGGAGAGGATGTTCTGGGCGGCGCGGGGCCCCACGCCCTTCACGTCGATGAGGGCGCGGAAGACGTCCTCCTCCTCGGCGGTGGCGAAGCCGAAGAGGTCGAGGGCGTCCTCGCGGACGTGGGTGATGGTGCGGAGCGCCACCCGCTCGCCCACCGGCGGCAGGGCGAGGAGCGAGGCGGCCGAGAGGTGGACGAGGTAGCCGACGCCGCCCACGTCGACGACGGCCGTGTCCTCGCCCTTCTCGGCGAGGAGGCCGGCCAGCCGGGCGATCACGGCGCGCTCCGGTGGTCGCGCCGCGACGGGCGCAGGCGCGACAGGGCCCGGGCCGCGGCGTCGCGCGAGGTGGCGGCGGCGAGCGGCCGGCGCGCCAGGTGGCAGACCGCGAGCGCCAGGGCGTCGGCCTCGTCGGAGAGGCCGGCGGCGACGCCGAGCAGCGTGCGGGCGGTGCGGATCATCTGCTCCTTGTCGGCCCGGCCGCTGCCGGTGAAGGCCTGCTTCACCTGCGACGGGGCGTACTCGTGGACCGGCAGGCCGGCCCGGGCGGCGGCGGCCAGGGCCACGCCGCGCGCCTGGCCGAGGACCAGCGCCGAGCGGGCCGAGGCGCCGGAGAAGACCTGCTCCACCGCCACCTCGTCGGGCGAGGCGCGCGCGATGACGAGCGTGAGGCCATCGAGGATGAGGGCGAGCCGCTCGGCCATGGGGCGCTCCCCGGGGACGAGCACGCCCGACTCGACGACCCGGAGCCGCCCGGCCTCGCGCGCCACCACGCCATAGCCGCAGCGGCGCGAGCCGGGGTCGATGCCGAGGACGATCACGCCGCGCATGCTAGCAGAGGCTGAACGGGGATCCAGTACGCGACCGGGCGAGGCTGGCGAGCGCAGGCGGCGCCCCTGCTGGCAAGTGAATACTGAGGGCCGCCCGGAGCGTCTGGGCGACGTGACATCACGCTGGGCGCCGCCGTGCCGGCGCCGAAAGGAGCAGCACACCATGAAGCTCGCGTACACGTTCGGGATCGCCGTCCTCCTCGCCGCCGCCGCGCCGGCCCGCGCGCAGATGCCGGGGCAGGACGCCATGGACAAGGCGCGCGCCGAGGCCAAGGCCAAGGCCGAGGCCGGCAAGACCGAGGCGGCGGAGCACAAGGCCGAGGCCGAGAAGAAGGCGGCCGAGAAGAAGGCCGAGGCGGCCGCGGGGGCCAAGGAGCAGAAGGCCGAGGCGGCCAAGAAGGGCGAGGAGATGAAGTCCGAGGCGATGGAGCACCCGGAGCAGATGGGTGAGCACGCCAAGAAGCACAAGGCCGAGGCGGAGCAGAAGGCCGGCGAGACCAAGGCCAAGGCGAACGAGGGGCTCGCCAAGGGCAAGGCGCAGGCCAAGGACGCCAAGGCGAAGGCCCAGGCCGAGACCGCCAAGGGCAAGGCCAAGGGCAAGGCGACCGCCGAGCAGGCCAAGGAGAAGGGCAAGGCCGAGGCGGCCAAGGCGGCCGACGAGGCCACCAAGAAGGCCGAGGAGAAGGTCGCGCCGAAGCCGTAGCGCCCGCGCCGCCGGGCGCCGGAGCCGCGTCGCGGCCCGGCGCTCCGGCGGTTGGTGACACCTAGAGCTGCACCTGCGCGCCGAGCTCCACCACGCGGTTGGGCGGCAGGCCGAAGAAGGCGCTCGCCGTGGCGGCGTTGCGCGACATGACGATGAAGAGCCGCTTGCGCCAGGTGGCCAGCTTCGAGGTCCCGGTGGCGAGCAGCGTCTCCCGCCCCAGGTAGAAGGTCGTGTCCATCGGCTTCACGTCGAGCCGGGGCCCGATCCCCTCGCGGTCGCGCAGCCCCTCGAGCAGCGCCGGCACGTTGGGCTGCTCCATGAAGCCGTAGTGGGCCACCACCTGGAAGAAGCCGTCGCCGAGCTCGCGGGTCACCACCCGCTCCGGCTCCGGCACCGCCGGGATCTCCTCCGCCAGCACCGAGACGAAGAGGATCCGCTCGTGGAGCACCTTGTTGTGCTTCAGGTGGTGGAGCAGCACCGGCGGCGCGCTCCCCAGGTTGGAGGTCATGAAGACCGCGGTGCCCGGGATGCGCGTCGGCTTGCGGCGCGCCACGTCCTCGAGGAAGAGGTCGAGCGGCAGGCCGGCGTCGCGCAGGAGCTGGGCCAGCGCCGCCCGGCCGCGCTTCCAGGTCGACATGAGCGTGAACACGAGGACCGCGGCGGCGATGGGGAACCAGCCCCCCTCCTCGATCTTGACCAGGTTGGCGCCGAAGAAGGAGAGGTCGGCCGCCAGGAAGAGCACCGTGAGCGGCCAGGCCTGCCAGCGGGGCCAGCGCCACAGGTCGCGCATGACGCGGTGGAAGAGGAGCGTGGTGATGCTCATCGTCCCGGTGACGGCGATGCCGTAGGCGGCGGCCAGGTTGGAGGAGCTCTTGAAGCCGAGCACCAGCGCGATGCAGGCGACGCCGATGGCCCAGTTCACCTCGGGCACGTAGATCTGGCCGATCTCGGTGTGCGAGGTGTGCTTCACGGTGACGCGCGGCGAGTAGCCGAGCTGCACCGCCTGGTGGGTGAGCGAGAAGGCGCCGGAGATGAGCGCCTGCGAGGCCACGATGGTGGCCGCGGTGGCCACGGCGATGAGCGGGTAGAGGGCCCACTCCGGCGCCAGCAGGTAGAAGGGGTTCTCGCGCGCCGAGGGGTCGTGCAGCAGCACCGCCCCCTGGCCGAAGTAGTTTAGCACCAGCGCCGGCATGGCGAGCCCGAGCCAGGCGAGCCGGATGGGCCGCTTCCCGAAGTGGCCCATGTCGGCGTACAGCGCCTCGCCGCCGGTGATGCAGAGCACCACCGCGCCGAGCACCAGGAAGCCGTGGACGCCGTGCTCGGCGAAGAAGCGGACGGCGTGGAGCGGGCTCACCGCCGCGAGCACCGACGGGTCGACGAGCACGCCGCGCGCGCCGAGCGCGCCGATGACGAGGAACCAGACCAGCATCACCGGGCCGAAGACGGCGCCGACGCGGGCCGTCCCGCTGCGCTGGATGACGAAGAGGCCGGCCAGGATGAGCACCGTCAGCGGCACCACCACGCGGCCGAGCGCCGGCGCGGCCACCGCCACGCCCTCCACCGCCGAGAGCACCGAGATGGCCGGGGTGATGACGCCGTCGCCGTAGAGCAGCGCCGCGCCGAAGATGCCCATGACGAGCAGCGCCTGCCGGCTGCGCTTGTCGGTGTCCTGGCGCGAGACGAGCGCCTGCAGCGCCAGGATCCCGCCCTCGCCGCGGTTGTCGGCCCGCATGACGAACGAGAGGTACTTGAAGGTGACGACGAAGGTCATCGCCCAGAAGACGAGCGAGAGGACGCCCAGGATGGCGGCGCGCGACGGCTCGACGCCGTGCGGGCCGTTGAAGCACTCCTTGAGCGCGTAGAGCGGGCTCGTGCCGATGTCGCCGTAGACGACGCCGAGGGCGCCGAGCGCCAGGCCGGCGAGCGCCTTGCCGGTGGGGGCGTGGCGGTGGCCGTGGCCGGTGGCGCCGGGCTCGGGGGGCGGCGGCGCCACCCCCACGGCCGGCAGCTCGGCGCGGCGCTGGATCGGGGCGGACGGCTCGGCGGGGTCGACCGGGGTCGCGTCCGCCTCGCGGGCGGCCTCGCGGGCCGCTCCGGCGGCGGATGAGTCGGGGAGGGACATGGCGTGAGGGGGGCGTAGCAAAGCACGAACCGTGCGTCTCCGTGAAGTGGACCAGGGCCAACCCCCTGATGCGCCGGGGCCTTCCCGCGGCTATGCTGCCGCGCCCGTGCCCGCTTTCCGGACAGATCGGCTGCGCGAAGAGCTGGCCGCGCTCCTCCGGCTGGCCGCGCCCCTCTCGGCCGCCCAGGCCGGCCAGGCGCTCATGGGCGTCGTCGACACGGCCGTCGTCGGCCGCGCCGGGGCGGTGCCGCTCGCCGGCGTCGGGCTGGGCAACGGCCTCTTCTTCACCGTGGCGGTGCTCGGCATCGGCGTGATGATGGGGCTCGACCCGCTCATCGCCCAGGCCGTCGGCGCCGGCGACCCGGCCCGGGCGCGCCGGCTCGCCGTCCAGGGCGGCTGGCTCGCGCTCCACGCCACCCTCTGCCTGACGCTGCCGCTCCTCGCCCTCCCCGTCCTCCTCGAGCCGCTCGGCGTCGAGCCGGCGGTGGCGCGCGAGGCGGGGCGCTACCTGCTCTGGCGCGTGCCGGGGCTCTTCTTCCTCTTCCTCTACGTCGGCGGGCGGGCCTACCTGCAGGCGGCCGGCCTGGTGCGCCCCATGGTCGTCGCCACCGTGGTCGCCAACCTCGCCAACCTGCCGCTCGACGTCCTCCTCGTCTTCGGCGGCGAGGGGCTGCCGGCCTGGGCCGGGCCGCTCCGGCTCGTGCCGGCGCTCGGCGCCGCGGGCGCGGCCATCGCCACCACGCTCTGCCAGGTGCTCCAGGCGGCCCTGCTCCTCTACGCCGCCTGGCGCGTCCCGGCGCCGACTTTGCCGCGCGGCGCGGGCCGCCACGACGGCGCCACGCTGCGCCGGGCGGTCGGCGTGGGGCTCCCCACCGGCCTCCACATGGTGGTCGAGGTGGCCTTCTTCTCGCTCGCGGGGCTGCTCGCCGCCCGGCTCGGCGCCGTTTCGATGGCGGCGCACCAGCTGGCGCTCTCGGTGGCGAGCCTCACCTTCACCGTGGCCGTGGGCGTGGGCCAGGCCGGCTCGGTGCGGGTCGGCCTCTTCGTCGGCGGCCGCGACCGGGCCGGGGCGCGGCGGGCCGGGCTCACCGCGCTCGGCGCCTCGGCCGGCCTCATGGGGCTCTGCGGCCTCGCCTTCCTGGTGGCGCCGCAGCTCATCGCCCGGGCCCTCACCGACGACCCGGCGGTCGTCGCCACGGCGGCGCCGCTCCTGCGCGTGGCCGCGCTCTTCCAGGTCTTCGACGGCGCGCAGGGGGCGGGCGCCGGGGTGCTGCGCGGCGCCGGCGTGACCCGCTTCACCTTCGTGGCCAACCTGCTCGGCCACTGGCTGCTCGGCCTGCCGGCCATGCTCCTCCTCGCCTACGCCGCCGGGCTCGGCGTGCTCGGGCTCTGGTGGGGCTTCGTGGTCGGCCTCGTGGCCGTGGCGGCGGCGCTGCTCGGGCGGTTCCTGCGCGTCTCGTCGCGCGAGATCGCGCCGCTCGCCGCCGCCCGGGCCGGCTGACCGCGGCGCCGTTTCGTGCTCTCCTCGGGTCCGAGGCCCGCGCCATGAAGCTCCGGCACGTCGAGGGCGATCTCTGGGAGATCCCGCGCGAGGGGCGGATGCGCGTGCCCGGGCGCGTCTGGTCGGCCGGCCCGCCCGCCCCCGACGACGAGGCGCTGCGGCAGGTGGCCAACGTGGCCCACCTGCCCGGCATCCTCGGGGCGGCGCTCGCCATGCCCGACTACCACGCCGGCTACGGCTTCCCCATCGGCGGGGTGGCGGCCATGGACGCCGACGAGGGCGCCGTCTCGCCGGGCGGCGTCGGCTACGACGTCAACTGCGGCGTCCGCGTGGTGACGACCGGGCTCGACGCCGGCGACCTGCGCCCCCGGCTCCACGAGGCCACCGCCGCCATCTACCGGGCCATCCCCGCCGGTGTCGGCGCGGGGGGCGCCCTGCCAGCGCTCTCCCGGGCGGAGCTCGACGAGGTGCTCGCCGGCGGCGCCGGCTGGGCGGCGCGGCGCGGCTTCGCCGCCGCCTCGGACGACGAGGCGCGCTGCGAGGAGGACGGCCGGCTCGCCGGCGCGGACCCCGAGGCGGTGAGCGAGGAGGCGCGGCGGCGCGGCGCCGGGCAGCTCGGCACGCTCGGCAGCGGCAACCACTTCGTCGAGCTCGACCGGGTGGCCGAGATCCACGACCCGGCGGCGGCCGAGGCCTTCGGGCTCGTCCCGGGCGCGGTGGTGCTGCAGCTCCACTCCGGGTCGCGCGGCCTCGGCCACCAGGTCTGCGACGACTTCCTCCGCGAGCTGGGGACGCACCCCGGCCGCTTCGGCCCCGACTACGCCGCCCTGCCCGACCCGCAGCTCGCCGCCGCGCCGGCCCGCTCGCCGGAGGGGCGGCGCTACCTCGGCGCCATGATGGCCGCGGCCAACTTCGCCTGGGCCAACCGGCAGGTGATGACCGGCCTCGCGCTCGCGGCGCTGCGCCAGGCGCTCGGCCTCTCGGAGCGCGAGCTCGGCGCCCGGCTCCTCTACGACGTGTGCCACAACGTGGCGAAGTGGGAGGAGCACCTCGTCTCCGGGCGGCCGCGCCGCGTGCTGGTCCACCGCAAGGGGGCGACGCGCGCCTTCGGCCCGGGCGATCCGCGCGTGCCGGCGCCCTACCGCCAGGCCGGCCAGCCGGTGCTCATCCCGGGCGACATGGGCCGGGCGAGCTACGTCCTCGCCGGCACGGCGGCGGCCATGGAGCAGACCTTCGGCTCCTCCTGCCACGGCGCGGGCCGGCTCCTCTCGCGCCACGAGGCGCTCCGGCGGGCGCGCGGCCGGAGCATCGCCCGCGAGCTCGAGGCGAAGGGCATCGAGGTGGCGGCGCGCGGCAAGAGCACCCTCGCCGAGGAGATGAGCGAGGCCTACAAGGACGTGACCCGCGTGGTCGAGGTGATGGCGCGGGCCGGCCTGTCGCGCCTCGTGGCGCGGCTCGAGCCGATGGGCGTGGTGAAGGGCTGACGGCGCCGCGGCGACGGAGGGCCCGCGCCGCTCCCCGCTGGGCTACCATCCGCCCCATGCGCCTCCGCCCGCTCGCCCTCGCGCTCCTCCTGCCGCTCGGCTGCGCCACCGCCCCGCTGCCGCCGCCCGAGGTGACGCCGCCGGTCGTCGCCCCGCCGCCGCCCCCGGCTCGCCCGCCCGCCCCGCCCCCGGTGCCCAAGGTGGCGCTCGTCCTCGGCGGCGGCGCGGCCAGGGGCTTCGCCCACATCGGCGTCATCCGCGTGCTCGAGGCCGAGAAGATCCCCATCGACCTCGTGGTCGGCACGAGCGTCGGCAGCCTCATCGGCGCCCTCTACGCGCAGAAGCGCGACGTCTTCGACCTCGAGTGGACCGCCTTCGCGCTCGAGAAGGACGACCTCATCGACACCGGCGTCATGAACGCGGTCATGGGCATGGGGCTCGCCAGGGGGGAGCGGCTCGAGAAGTTCGTCGAGTCGAAGGTGCAGGTGAAGAACATCGAGGAGCTGCAGGTGCCCTTCGCGGCGGTGGCGACCGACCTCAACTGGGGCACCCGCGTGGTCATCGACCGCGGCCCCATCGCCAGGGCGGTCCACGCCTCGAGCGCCATCCCCGGCGTCTTCGAGCCGGTGCAGCACCTCGGCAAGATCCTGGTCGACGGGGGCGTGGTCGACAACATCCCCATCGCCGTGGCGCGCCAGCGCGGCGCCGACCTGGTGGTGGCGGTCGACATCAGCGAGCACGTCGGCAACACCAACATCAAGAACCTGGTGGACGTGCTGCTCCAGTCGGCCAACATCATGTTCGCCCAGAACGTGGAGCACTCGAAGCGGGGCGCCGACGTGCTCGTCTCGCCGGCGGTGGGCGACGTGGCCATGCTCGACTTCAGCCAGAAGAAGCGCTGCATGCAGGCCGGCATGGACGCCGCCCGGGCCGCGCTGCCGCGCATCCGCGCCGCCATCGCCGCCTGGCAGGCGGCCCGCGCCGGCCCGCGGAGTTGATCAGGCCTGACGCGGCGCATCCCGGGCGGCGGGCACCCCGGGCCGTTACGGAACGGACATGCTCGAGCCCCTCCCCGGCGCCCCGGCCCGCCCCGAGGCTCTCGACCGGCGCCTCGCCGAGGCGGTGCGGTCGCGCGGCCCGGGCTACCGGCCGCGCACCCACCACCTGCGCGACGGGCGGCCCCGCTTCACCAACCGGCTGGCGCTGGAGAAGAGCCCGTACCTCCTGCAGCACGCCCACAACCCGGTCGACTGGTGGCCCTGGGGCGAGGCGGCCTTCGCCGAGGCGCGGCGGCTGGGTCGCCCGGTCTTCCTCTCGGTCGGCTACTCCACCTGCCACTGGTGCCACGTCATGGAGCGCGAGTCCTTCGAGGACGAGGCCACCGCGCGGCTCCTCAACGAGCGCTACGTGGCCGTCAAGGTCGACCGCGAGGAGCGGCCCGACGTGGACCAGGTGTACATGACCGCGGTGCAGCTCCTCACCGGCGGCGGCGGCTGGCCCATGAGCGTCTGGCTCACGCCGGACAAGGAGCCGTTCTTCGGCGGCACCTACTTCCCGCCCCGCGCCCGCGGCGGCCTGCGCGGCTTCCCGGCCATCCTGGAGGAGGTGGCGGCGGTCTGGGAGGGCGACGCCGGCCGGGTGCGCCAGGCCACCGAGGCCATCACCGGCGCCGTCCGCACCGCCTTCGCCGCGTCCGAGCCGCCGGCCGAGGCGCTCCCCGGCCCGGCCGCCATCGAGCGGGCGGTGGAGGCGGTGGCGGCGCGCTTCGACGCCCAGCACGGCGGCCTGCGCGGCGCGCCCAAGTTCCCCTCGTCGCTGCCGGTGCGGCTCCTCCTGCGCCACCACCGGCGCGCCCGCGACCCGCGCTCGCTCGAGATGGCCGTCATCACGCTCGAGCGCATGGCGGCCGGCGGGATCCACGACCAGGTGGGCGGCGGCTTCCACCGCTACTCGACCGACGAGCGCTGGCTCGTGCCCCACTTCGAGAAGATGCTCTACGACAACGCGCTCCTGGCGCTCGCCTACGCCGAGGCCTGGCAGGTGACGCGGCGCCCGGACTTCGCGCGCGTGGTGCGCACCACGCTCGACGACGTGCTGCGCGAGCTGACCGCGCCCGAGGGCGGCTTCTTCTCCGCCACCGACGCCGACTCGGAGGGGGTGGAGGGGAAGCACTTCGTCTGGAGCGAGGCGGAGCTGCGCCAGGTGCTCGGCGCCGACGCCGGCCGCTTCGCCCGCCACTACGGCGTCACCGCAGAGGGCAACTGGGAGGGCGTGAACGTCCTCCACGTGCCGCGCCCGGACGAGGCGGAGTGGGAGGCGCTCGCGCCGGCGCGGGCGGCGCTGCTCGCCATCCGGTCGCGCCGGCCGCATCCGGCGCGCGACGAGAAGGTGCTCGCGTCCTGGAACGGCCTCATGATCTCGGCCATGGCCTTCGGCGGCCGCGTCCTCGCCGAGCCGCGCTGGGTCGAGGCCGCGCGGCGGGCGGCCGACTTCGCGCTCGGGAGCCTGGTGAAGGACGGGCGGCTGCAGCGCGCCTGGCTGGGCGGCGCCGCCGGCCCGCCGGCCTTCCTCGACGACCACGCCTTCCTGGCGCAGGGGCTGCTCGACCTCTTCGAGGCCACCTTCGAGCCGCGCTGGCTCGCCGAGGCGCTGGCGCTGGCCGAGGCGCTGGAGCGCCGCTTCGGCGACGCCGAGCGCGGCGGCTGGTTCGTCACCGCCGACGACCACGAGCGGCTGCTGGTGCGCGAGAAGCCGACGCACGACGGCGCCGAGCCCTCGGGCGCCTCGGTGGCGGTGCAGGTGATGCTGCGGCTCGCCGCCTTCACCGCCAACGAGCGCTGGCGCGAGCGGGCCGAGCGGGCGCTGCGCCACCACGCCCCGTCGCTCGAGGCCTCGCCCCTCGCCTTCGGCGAGCTGCTCCTCGGGCTCGACCTCGCCACCGACGCGGTGCGCGAGGTGGTGCTGCTCTGGCCGGAGGGGACGCCGCCGCCCGAGCCGTTCCTGGCGGTGTTGCGCCAGACCTTCCTCCCGTCCCGCGCCCTGCTCGGCGCCGCCGAGGGGCCGGCGCTCGAGGCGCTCGGCGCGGTGTCGGCCGTGGCC
>DASTGK010000027.1:0-6082 GCA_035719085.1 Anaeromyxobacteraceae bacterium | reverse complement strand
GACGCCGCGCTCCAGGGCGTCAACGTCGGCGCCGTCCTGGTCGGCCTCGTGCTGCACCAGGCCGGGCCCTCGCTCGCCTGGGGCCTCGCCTACGGCGCCATCCTGCACGCCACCGACCGGCGCTCCGGCGCCGTGGCGGTGCTCATCGGCGCCGCGGTGGGGCTCGCCAGCCAGGCCATCGACGTGAACCTGGTGATGCCCGTCGCCATGCGGGCGCTCCACGGCCACGACCTGTGGGCCGAGAACGTCCCGGCCCTCTGGAGCTGGGCGGCCCACCTGGTCTTCGGCCTCTCGCTCGCCTGCTTCCCCGAGGTGATGCGGCGGCTCGCCGGCCGTCCCGGCTCGGCGCAGGACGCGGCGTGACGCCCTGAGGGATGCCCCCGCCGCCCGGATGGCAGGCCCTTCCGGGACGCGACACCCCAGGCGGCGGGGCGCATCTGCACGGTCGAGGAGAGGTGGACCATGGCGAGCGCGGCGGCGCGGCACGACGAGCGGTGGGTGGACGAGGCGCCCGGCGACGCCGAGGTGGTGCGCCGGGTGCTCGCCGGGGAGCGCGAGCTCTTCGAGGTCTTGATGCGGCGCTACGACCAGCGGCTCTACCGGGTGATCCATGCCGTGTTGCGCGACCAGGCCGACGTGAAGGACGCGATGCAGCAGGCCTGGCTGCAGGCGTGGCGCAAGCTGCGGCAGCTGGCCGACCCCGCGGCCTTCGCCGGCTGGGCGAGCCGCATCGCCGCGAACGAGGCGCTGGGGCGCGTGCGGGGCCGGGTGGCCCTGGAGCCCTGGCCGGAGGACGACATGGCGCCGCGGGCACAGCGCGATCCGGAGTCCGACGCGGCAGCGCGCGAGCTGGTCAGGCTGGTGGAGGCGGCCGCCGAGCGGCTGCCGGCGGCGCAGCGGGCCGCCTTCCTGCTGCGCGACGTGGAGGGGCTCTCGCCGGACGAGGCGGCCGCGCTGCTCGGTGTCGCCCCCGACGTCCTCAAGGTGCGGCTCCACCGGGCGCGGGTGTCGCTCCGGGCCGAGGTGGGGCGCGCCGTCGACGTGGCGCCCGAGGCCTACCGCTTCCTGGCCGACCGGTGCGATCCGATGGTCGCCTGGGTCATGGCCCGCGTCCTCACGGGGCCCGGCCCCGAGTAAATCCCACGGGCGGGGGACCACGCGAAGTTGTCACACGCCGCGTTCGGGTCGTGGCCACCGGCGCCCTTCTCGGGTCAAATAGCCGGACCCGCCACGAAGAGGTCTGGATGCCGCGGCTGTCTGCTGTGCTCATCACGCTCGACGAGGAGCAGGACATCGGGCGCGCGCTCGACGCGGTGGCGTTCGCCGACGAGATCGTGGTGGTCGACTCCGGCAGCACCGACCGGACCGTGCAGATCTGCCAGGCGCGCGGGGCCCGGGTCCTCTCGCGGCCCTTCGACGGCTTCGGCCCGCAGAAGCGCTACGCCGTCGCCCAGGCCTCGAACGACTGGGTGCTGTGCGTCGACGCCGACGAGGTGGTGACGCCGGAGCTGGCCGCCGCCATCCGGGCGCTCCTCGGCGCCGGCGAGCCGCCCCTCGCGGCCTACGAGTTCAGCTTCCTCACCTACCTGATGGGCAGCCCGCTGGCGCACGGCGCGACCGCGCGCAAGGCGCACGTCCGGCTCTTCGACCGGCGCCGCGCCCGCTGGACCGACGCCCGCGTCCACGAGTCGGTCGAGGCCGATGGCCCGGTCGGTCGCCTCCGCGGCCAGGTGCACCACCACACCGCGCGCGACCTCTCCGACTTCATCCGCAAGCTCGACGCGTACACGACGGAGGCGGCGCAGGCCATCCACGCCAGGGGCGAGCGCCGCTCGCCGCTCGCCACGGCGCTCACCGGCGCGTTCCACTTCCTGCGCCTCTGGATCCTGCGCGGCAACTTCCTGAACGGCGCGCCCGGCCTCGCCTTCTCGATGCTGGCCGCCTGGGCGTCGATGGTGAAGTACCTCAAGGTCGACGAGCTCCGGGCGATGGAGCCGACCGCCCCGCGCCCCGCGCTCCGGGCGAGGCCGCAGGGCGTCACGCCGTGATCCTTCTCTGGCTGGCGCTCGCGGCCGCCGCCGCGGGCGCCGCGCTCCACGCCGGCCTGGCGCTCTTCACGCCGGTGCCGCGCCGGGCGCTGCGCGTCCTCATGTACCACCGCGTCGCCGAGGGCGGCGCCGGCGACCGCGCCACGGTGACCGCCGCGGCGCTGGAGCGGCAGATCGGCTGGCTCCGCGCCCGCGGCCACGCCCTCGTCTCGCTGCGCGACGTGGTGCGCCACGCGCGGGAGGGGGCGCCGCTCCCGGATCGCGCCGTCCTCCTCACCTTCGACGACGGGACGGCCGACGCCTACGAGGTGCTCCTGCCGGTCCTCCGGCGGCTCGGCGCCCCGGCCGCGCTCTTCGTGGTGCCCGGCTTCGCCGGCACCGAGCGCCCCTACGACGGGGCGACGCGCCGCTTCGCCTCGGCCGCGGAGCTGCGCGCGCTCGCCGAGGCCGGCGTCGGCATCGGCCTGCACACGTTCGAGCACGTCGACCTCTCGAGCGTGCCGCCGGAGCAGGCGGCCGCCGACGTGGCGCGGTGCGCCCGCTGGCTCGACGAGGCCGGCGTCCCGTGGGAGCCGGCGCTCGCCTACCCGTACGGCGCCTACCCGCGCAAGGACGCCGCGGCGCGGCGCGCGCTCCTCGAGGCGCTCCGCGGGGCCGGCGTCGCGGTGGCCTTCCGCATCGGCAACCGGGTGAACGCGCTGCCGCTCGCCCGCCGGCTCGAGGTGCAGCGGACCGAGGTGCGCGGCGACGAGGGGCTCGTCGCCTTCGGCTGGAAGGTCTGGAAGGGGCGGCGCCGGGCCTTCGCCTGACGGGCGACTCAGGCGGCCGCGAGCCGCGCGGCCACCGCCGCCGCCGCGGCCTCGTCGAGCCCGCCCGCGGCCACCACGTCGGGCGCCTCGGGCGGCTCGTAGTCGATGCCGGCGCCGGGGAGGAGCGGCGCCTTCCCGGCGCGGGCGGCGGCCCAGAGCCCCTTCACGTCGCGCGCCTCGCAGTCGGCGGCCGGCGTGGCCACGTGCACCTCGAGGAAGCGCGGCGCGAGCTCGCGGGCCCGGGCGCGGTGGGCGCGCCGGTGGGCCGTCGCCGCCACGAGCACGGTGAGCCCTTGGCCGGCGAGGAGCGCCGCCAGCCGCGCCAGCGTCTCGTAGAAGGCGTCGCGCTCGGCCGGCCAGTAGCCGGGCGCCGGCACCAGGGCGTGGCGGACCTCGTCGCCGTCGAGCCGCACCGCCGCGCGCCCGGCCCCGAGGAGCCGCCGCCGCACCGCCTCCGCCAGCGTCGACTTGCCGGACGACGGCAGGCCGGTGAACCAGACGACGGCACCCTCGCTCATCGGAAGAGCTCCTCCGCCCAGGCGGGATCGAGCGCGGGCGCGTCGAGGGCGCGCTCCGCGAGGCCGAGGAGGGCGTCGCGGCCGCGCGCCGAGAGCCCAGGATAGAAGCGGGGACAGGCGAGCACCAGCGCCCGCCAGGCCACGAAGGGGGCCGCCACCTCGAGGAGGCCGCGGTCGCCACTCGCCGCGAGGTAGCGCGCCCAGAGGCGGCGCCAGAGCGGCCCGAGCCCGGCCCAGGCGCCCGGCCGGTCGAGGGCGAAGAACGGGTAGTTCACCGCCATGGCCACCACGTCGTCGGCCGGGTCGCCGACGCCGCCGCGGCTCGCGTCGAGGAGCGTGAGGCGCGTCCCCTCGCCGAAGAGCACGTTGAACGGGTGGAAGTCGCCGTGGGTGCGCCGCAGGCGCGCCGCCCGCCCGCGGAGCCGCCAGCGCCAGGCGAGGCAGCGCCGCTCGATCGCCTCGAGCCGCTCCGGCGGCGCGGCCGGCACGCCGTCGGGGTAGCCGTCGACGATGCCGAAGATCCCCTCGCCGTGGCCGAGGAGGTCGCGCACGGCGCGGCGCCAGGCGGGCGGGTCGTCGACCGGCTCGGCGTGGAGCCGTGCGAGCCACGCCGCCAGGGCGTCGACGCGCTCGAGGTCGAGCGGCCCGGCCCCCTCGACGGCCACCCGGCGCAGGTCCTCGGCGTAGGGGCGCCCCTCTGCCCACTCGGTGACGAGGTACGGCTCGCCGGCGCCGCGCAGCGAGACCGGCGCGCCGCCCGGGCCGAGCGCGCCGACGTCGAGCGCCGCCACGTGATCGGGGATGCGGCCGAAGCCGTCGTAGGCCAGCACCAGCCCGCCGAGCCGGTCGGCCCGCCGGTCGTGGCCGAACGGGTTGGGGCTCATGGTGCGGAAGACGAGGGCGCGGAGCCGCCCCGACGGCTCGCGCACGAGGAGCCTCACCGGCACGCCGTAGCCCTCGGCCTTGAAGGCGAGGCCGGCCGCGGTGGCGTCGGCGGCGAGCGGCTCGACGGCGACGAGCCGCCCGCCCGGCACCAGCGACGCGGCGAGCGCGGTGAGCCCGGGGGGGAGGTCCGGCGCGCCCGTCACGGCGTGGGTCCGCCTAGTGCATCGGCGCGCGCGGCTTGGCGGCCGGGCGCGCCTCGGCCGTCTGGGCCTTCATCCGGTACTGCACGTCGGTCTTCTGCCGGTTCGCCGCCTTGCGCGACGACTTGCGCGACGGGCGCTGCCCCGTCGCCGCCTCGAGCGCGTAGGCCGCGCTCTTGGCGGCGTGCGTCGACTCGTTGTGCGGCGTCTCGGGATCGTGGCGCGGCTCCTTCCACGCCTGCTTCTCCTTCTTCGGCCCGGACCGCTCCTTCTCGTACCGGAACCACTCGGCCCTCGTCGCCATGTCTCGCTCCTCGGTCACCGGGCGCGGCGCACCCGGAACTTGTCGTCCAGCCCTTCGAGCAGCTGCGTGATGCCCGTGTACTCGAGCTCGCCCCAGGGCAGCATCGCCGCCCCGAAGAAGCCCTGCCGCCGCATCTCGATCGCTTTCTCGGAGACGCGCGCCCGCACGTGGTCCCAGAAGGGGTGATCGAACGCGTCCACCATCCCGGTCAGCGCGCCGCCGCGCATCGAGAAGGCGGCGCAGCTCACCACCGGGGGCCCGTCGAAGTAGCTCACCGTCGAGGCCTGCTTCACCGGCATGAGCGGCATCTGGTGCGAGCCGCGCATGCCGCCGGCCACGTAGTGGCCCGCCTGGAAGGGCGCGAGGAGCTCGCCGGTGGCCGGGAAGGACATCTGCGCCCGGACCAGCATCACCGGGTCGTCCTTGCCGACGTACTTGCCGGCGATGTTGTGCAGGCGCGAGGTGGAGACGGCCGCCGCCTGCTCGCCGGTGGCGCGCGACCAGATCGACTCGACGACGAACCGCTCGCCGTCGCGCAGGAGCGCGGCGAGCAGGTACTGGTCCTCCGGCGTCTGCAGCTCGACGATCCGGTCGCCGTCGGTGTGGTCCACGTCCATCACCACCCAGCGGAAGCCGCGCGTCATGGCCGGCGCCAGCATGAGGCCGGGCGTGTTCATCGGGTCGGCGAAGGCCAGGTAGAGGGGCAGGTTGTAGGCGCCGGGGTCGGTCTTGTCGGCGGCGAAGAAGAGGAACGGCTCGGCCGGCCGCTCGTCGAACTCGAGCTCGGCCACCGCCGGCCCGGCGCCGGTGACGTTGCCGGCGAAGGCGGTCTTGAGGAGGTCCTGGCCCGCGCCGTAGAGCCCCTGCGAGCGCGCCGCCTCGGTCCCGGCCATGAAGGCGTCCCAGGCCAGCCGGTGGATCTCCGGCGCGCCCGGCCCCTGGCCGTGCGTCATCAGGATGGCGACGTCGTCGCCGGTGTGGCTGACGAAGAAGTCGCGCAGGAGCGACGGCGCCCGCTCGCGGACCACCGCCCGCACGGTGTCGAGCACCTTCGGTGAAGGACAGAGGTGACCGCCGATCGAGCCCACGTCGGCCTTGATGACGCTGACCGTGATCTTCATCGTTGCCTCCCCGGTGGAGGCGGCGGCCGCGCGGCCGTCGGCTCGGCCGCGGCGGGGACCCCCGGGCGGCCGGCCGGCCGGTGGACCGCGTGGCGTCCCGCGCTCCTACCCCGAAGGCTGCGCGCTTCCTCGGGGGCAGGTCAAAGGGACGCCCGGGGCGCCCCGTCGGTGCGAGCGGAGGGCGCGCGGGCGCGATC
>DASTGK010000026.1:0-7817 GCA_035719085.1 Anaeromyxobacteraceae bacterium | reverse complement strand
GGCGAGGGCGAGGATGGGGGCGAGCGCGACCACGGTGGGCGGGGAGTGTAGCCGGAGGCTAGAATGGACGGGAATGCCCCACGAAGACGAAGGAGCTCCGACCGGCCCGCCGCCGGCCAGCGCCCTCGACGTCGAGGCGCTGCGCCGCAGCGAGGCGAAGTACCGGCTCCTCGTCGAGGGGCAGCAGGACCTCGTGGTGCAGGTGGACGTGGAGGGGCGCTTCCTCTTCGCCTCGGAGGGCTACTGCCGCCTCTTCGGCAAGGCGGAGGCGGAGCTGCTCGGCCAGCGCTTCATGCCGCTCGTCCACGCCGACGACCGCGAGGCCACGCGCAAGGCCATGGAGGCGCTCTTCCGGCCGCCCTGGACCTGCTACGTCGAGCAGCGGGCCAAGACGGTGCTGGGCTGGCGCTGGCTCGGCTGGTCGGACCGGGCGGTGCTCGACGAGGCCGGCCAGGTGGTGGCCATCGTCGGCACCGGCCGCGACATCACGCTGCAGCGCCAGATGGAGGAGCAGCTGCGGCAGGCCGAGAAGCTCGCGGCCATCGGCCAGCTGGCGGGCGGCGTGGCCCACGACTTCAACAACCAGCTCACCGGCATCCTCGGCAACGCCGAGCTGCTCGTCGAGGCGCTCCCCGACCGGCCCGAGCTCAAGGCGGCGGCCGAGGAGATCCGGGCGGCGGCGCAGCGCTCGGCGCGGCTCACCCACCAGCTCCTCGCCTTCGCCCGCAAGGGCAAGGTGCTCTCGGTGCCGGTCGACCTGCACCGGCTGGTCGGCGAGCTGCTCGAGGCGGCGCGGCGCGACTTCGGGCCGGCGATCGCCTGCGAGGCGGCGCTGGGCGCGGCGCCGGCCACCGTGCTCGGCGACCCGGTGCAGCTCCACGGCGCGCTCTACAACCTGGCCGCCAACGCGCGCGACGCCATGCCGGCGGGCGGCACGCTGCTCGTCGAGACCCGCACCGTCTCGCTCGACGCCGCGGCGCGGGGCCGGCTCCCCTTCGAGCTGCCGCCCGGCCCGCTCGTCGAGGTGCGGGTGAGCGACACCGGCGTCGGCATGGACGAGGAGACGCAGGCCCACCTCTTCGAGCCCTTCTTCACCACCAAGGCGCGCGGCCAGGGCTCGGGGCTCGGCCTGGCGGCGGTCTACGGCACGGTGAAGGCCCACCACGGCGCGGTGGCGGTGGAGAGCACGCCCGGCAGCGGCACCACCTTCACGCTCTGGCTGCCGGCCGCGCCCGAGGTCGGGGCCGAGGCCGACGAGCCGCCGGAGCCGGGGCGCGCCGGGCGCGGGGCGCGCATCCTCGTCGTCGACGACGAGAAGCTGGTGCGCGACACGCTGGCGCGCGTGCTGCGCCGCGCCGGCCACGAGGTGCTGCTGGCCAGCCGCGGGCTGGAGGCGCTCGCCACCTACCAGGAGGCCTGGCGCGCCATCGATCTCGTGGTGCTCGACCTGATGATGCCCGACCTGGGCGGCCCCGAGGTGCACGCCCGGCTGCGCCAGCGCAACCCGTCGGCGCGCATCGTCCTCTCCTCCGGCTACGCGCTCGAGGGGGAGGCGCGAAGGCTGCTCGAGGCCGGGCGCACCTGGCTCCTGCAGAAGCCCTTCACGCTCGACGACGTGCACCGGGTGGTGGCCGAGGCGCTGGCGGCGCCCTGAACCCCGCCTGGGCCGCCGGTTGACTCGGCTCGCCCCGGCGATCCACAACCGTTTCGTGCGCTCCGACACGATCAAGAAGGGTTTCGAGCGGGCCCCCCACCGCAGCCTGCTGCGCGCCGTGGGGCTCAAGGACGAGGACTTCGCGAAGCCGTTCATCGGCATCGCCAACAGCCACGTCGACATCATCCCCGGCCACTTCTACCTGCAGGAGTACGGGCGCATCGCCAAGGACGAGATCCGCAAGGCCGGCGGCGTCCCCTTCGAGTTCAACACCATCGGCGTGGACGACGGCATCGCCATGGGCCACGGCGGCATGAAGTACTCGCTGCCCTCGCGCGAGCTCATCGCCGACTCGATCGAGACGATGATGGAGGCGCACCAGCTCGACGCGCTCCTCTGCATCCCCAACTGCGACAAGATCGTGCCGGGCATGGTGATGGGCGCCCTGCGCGTCGACGTGCCGACCGTCTTCTGCTCGGGCGGGCCGATGAAGGCGGGCGCGCTCTCCGACGGCACCCCCATCGACCTGGCCACCGCCTTCGAGGCGGTGGCGCAGCGGGCCCAGGGGAAGCTGACCGACGCCCAGCTCTACGAGATCGAGTGCAAGGCCTGCCCCACCGGCGGCTCCTGCTCCGGCATGTTCACCGCCAACTCGATGAACGTGCTCTGCGAGGCCATGGGCATCGCCCTGCCGGGCAACGGCACGGTGCTGGCGCTCACCCCGGAGCGCGAGGCGCTGGTGCGCCGCGCCGCCCGCCGCGCCGTCGAGATCGCCGGCCAGGAGGAGTTCCGGCTGCGCCGCATCCTGAACGAGGACGCGGTGCAGAACGCCATCGTGGTCGACATGGCCATGGGCGGCTCGTCCAACACCATCCTCCACCTGCTGGCCATCGCCCGCGAGGCGGGCGTGCCGCTCACGCTGAAGGACATCGAGGCGGTGGCCGCCAAGGTGGCCCACGTCGCCAAGATCGCGCCGTCGCTCTCGACGGTGCACATCGAGGACGTCCACCGGGCCGGCGGCGTGCCGGCGGTGCTGAAGGAGATCGCCCGGCGCGGCGACGCCGTGAAGGTCGGCGCCCGCACCGTCACCGGCGAGACGGTGGGCGACCGGATCGCCGGCGCCGAGGTGAGGGACCGGGCCGTCATCCACGACCTGGAGCACGCCTACAGCCCGGTGGGCGGCATCGCCATCCTCTACGGCAACCTGGCCGCCGAGGGGGCGGTGGTGAAGACCGCCGGCATCGAGCCCGCCATGCGCCAGTTCACCGGCAAGGCCATCTGCTTCGACTCGCAGGACGAGGCGCTCGCCGGGATCATGGCCGGCAAGGTGGCCTCGGGCCACGTGGTGGTGATCCGCTACGAGGGGCCGAAGGGCGGGCCGGGCATGCAGGAGATGCTCGCCCCCACCTCGCTCATCATGGGGATGGGGCTCGGCAACTCGGTCGGCCTGGTCACCGACGGCCGCTTCTCCGGCGCCACCCGCGGCGCCTGCGTCGGCCACGTCTCGCCCGAGGCGGCCGAGGGCGGCGTCATCGCCCTCGTCGAGGACGGCGACCCGATCACCATCGACGTGGTCACCCGCAAGCTCGAGCTCGGCGTCGACGACGCCACCCTGGCCCGCCGCCGCGCCGCCTTCGTGCCGAAGAAGAAGGAGGTCAAGTCGAAGTGGCTGCGCCGCTACGCGGCCCAGGTGTCGAACGCCTCGAACGGCGCGGTGCTGAAGGCGGAGTGAGAAGCGCCAGGACTCGGCCGAACCCGAACCCGCACCCGAACCGTCGGCCGTGGCCGTGCCCCCTGGGCCCCCTTGCCCTTGCCCGTGCCCGATCCGGCTCCGGCGGGGGCACGGGTCGCCACGGGTCACGGGGCACGGGGCACGGGACTCACGGAGACGGGGCACGCGTCCGGGTTCGGGTTCGGGTTCGGAGCATCTTCAAGGCACGCCGAACCTCGCTCCGACGCCGCTCCCCTCGACCCGCGCCCGCCCGTTCGCCGCGAGGTGCTCCAGGAGGAGGAGCACCGCCTCGGCCTCCTCCGGCGCGCCGGCCGCCTCCGCCAGCTCCTCGGCGGTGCGCGGCTCCGGGCCGAGCGCCGCCGCCACCTTGGCCTGCAGCGCGAGCACCGCCGCCGCCGCCTTCTTGCCGGCCTCGACGCCCGGCTGGTGGTAGGCGTTCACGCCGACGAGCGAGGCGTAGAGCCCCACCGCCCGCTCGAAGAGGGCGATGAGCGCGCCCACGCTGCGCGCGTCGACCCGCGGCACGGTGAGGACGATCGACTCGCGCCCGTTCTCGAAGAGCGCGGCGCGCGTGCCGAGCAGGAAGCCGTGCAGGTAGTCGCCGGCGGTGACCCCCGGCTCCACCTCGAGCCGCTCGCCGCCGTCCTCGAGCACGCGCACGAAGGTGACGAAGAAGTCGTGCACGCCGTCGCGCAGCTGCTGCACGTAGGCGTGCTGGTCGGTCGAGCCCTTGTTGCCGTAGACGGCGATCCCCTGGTCGACGCGGCGCCCCTCGAGGTCGAGCCGCTTGCCGAGCGACTCCATGACGAGCTGCTGCAGGTAGCGGCTGAAGAGGAGGAGCCGGTCCTTGTAGGGCAGCACCACCATGGCCTTGTCGCCGACGCCGCCGGTGGCGTGGAACCAGCAGGCCGCCAGCAGCGCCGCCGGGTTCCGCCGCGCGTCGGCCACCCGCGTCGCCTCGTCCATGGCGGCCGCGCCGGCCAGCAGCCCGTCCACGTCGAGCCCCTGCAGCGCGGCCGGCAGGAGCCCCACCGCCGAGAGCTCGGAGGTGCGGCCGCCGACCCAGTCCCACATCGGGAAGCGGCCCCGCCACCCCTGCGCCTGCGCCAGCTTGTCGAGGGCCGAGCCCGGCTGCGTCACCGCCACGGCGTGGCCGGCCAGCTCGAGGCCGGCGGCGCGCCAGGCCGCCTCGCAGGCCAGCATGCCGTTGCGCGTCTCCGGCGTGCCGCCGCTCTTCGAGGTGACGACCACCAGCGTCTCGGCGAGCCGCCCCTCCAGCCGCGCGAAGGAGCGGGCGAAGCCGTCCGGGTCGGTGTTGTCGAGGAACTCGGGCGCGAGCGCGTCGCGCCCCGGCCGGCCGAGCGCGTCGGCCACGAACATGGGGCCGAGCGCCGAGCCGCCGATGCCGACGCCGAGCAGGCGGCGGAAGCGCCCCCCCTCCGGCGGCCGCAGCCGGCCGGCGTGGACGTCGGCGGCGAAGTCCTTCACCCGCCGCAGCGTCGCCTCGATCTCGTCCCTGATCGCCTTCGTCGGCGCGAGCGCCGGGGCGCGCAGCCAGTAGTGGCCCACCATGCGCTGCTCGTCCGGGTTGGCGACGGCGCCGGCCTCGAGCGCGGCCATCGCGTCGAAGGCGCGCCCCATGGGCCCGGCCAGCCGCTCCAGCAGCGCGTCGTCGAGGCCGGCGCGGCTCGGGTCGAGCGAGAGGCCGACGGCCGGCACCTCGCAGCGCAGGGCGCGGTAGCGGTTCCACTGGTCGCGGGCGTTCACGGTCGGTCACCTCACAGGCCGCGGCGTGCGGCCGGGCCGGAGTGTAGCCCCGGACGGCGCCGCCCGCCCCCGCCGAGACGGCGCGGCACGCCCGGGACGGCCCACCTGGGCCCTGGGCGCTCCGTAACGTCCGTGGACCCCCAGGCGACCAAGGCGCCAGGACCGCCGCCGACCCACACAGGAGCAGCCGATGACCCGCCTCGCCGCTGTGCTCGCCGCCCTCACCGCCTCGCCGGCGCTCGCCGCCGGATACCAGGTCAACCCCGACGCCGGGAACAACACCTTCACCGCCGTCTTCGACGCCGCGCTGGGCGAGCGCATCACCGCCCAGAGCTCGTCGGTCGGCTGCACGCTCGACTACGACGCGGCGGCCGGCGTGGCGCGCGGCACGTGCTCGGTGCCGCTCGGCTCCATCGTCGTCGACAACGAGCCGACCAAGACCGAGCACTTCCAGCAGTGGACCACCAACAAGAAGAGCGACCCCAAGGCCTGCGCCATCGAGGCCCGCTTCGAGGGCGTGAAGGTCGGCCAGCTGAAGGCCGAGACGCCGGCGCCGTTCGAGACGCAGGCCACCTTCACCGTCTGCGGCCGCGCCCGCGCCGGCGGCGCCGCCGAGAAGGTGACCGGCACGGTGATCCTGCTCCCGGCCGGCACGGCCGGCGCGCAGGAGACGCTCCGCATCCGGGCCCACGTGACCGGCTTCGACCGCGACGCCTACCGGATCGGCCCCAGGTACACCGACGGCTGGCTGGCGCGCGTGCAGTCGCTCGCCAAGGTGGTGGCCGAGCAGGGCGACGTCGACGTGAACGTCTTCGCCCGCCCCGCCGCCGCCGCCCGCGCCGCCACCCGCTGACCACGAGCACCCGGGCCGGAGCGCGGCCCGGCAACCCGCAGCACCAGAGAGAAGGAGCACGCCATGCTGAAGGACGTCGTGAAGGGTGTCGTCATCGCGAGCGCCGTGGGGGCCCTGTTCGCCTCGGGCGCCGCCCTGGCCGAGGAGAAGGCCGAGAAGGCCAAGTCGGGCGCCACGGTCCAGTGCGCCGGCATCAACGGCTGCAAGGGGCAGGGGGCCTGCGCCGGCGCCGACAACGGCTGCAAGGGGACCAACAGCTGCAAGGGGCAGGGCTGGGTCGAGACGAGCGCGAAGGAGTGCAAGGCCAAGGGCGGCAAGGTGATGGAGGAGAAGAAGTCCTGATCCACCCTCGGGCCGGCGACCGTCCGCGGCGGCGCCGGCCCGGCCTCTCTCCCCGGAGCCCTCCGCCATGCCCGCCCAGCCCGCCCCGCTCGCCGGCCTGCGCCCGCCCCTCGGCCACGGCGTCGGCCTGCGCACCCGCCACTTCGCCGACTGGCTCGCCGCGCCTCCGAAGCTCGGCTTCGTCGAGGCGGTGAGCGAGAACTTCTTCGCGCCGGGCGGGCGCCCCATCGACGTCCTCCTGCAGGTCCGGCGCGACGTGCCGGTGGCGCTGCACGGCGTCTCGCTCTCCATCGGCTCGGTCGACCCGCTCTCCGCCACCTACCTGTCGCGCCTCGGGGCGCTGGTGCGCCGCGTCGAGCCGGCCGTCGTCTCCGACCACCTCTGCTGGGGCAGCCACGGCGGCCGCTACGCGCACGACCTCTGGCCGCTGCCGCAGACCGAGGAGGCCGTGGAGCACGTGGCGGCCCGCGTGCGGGCCGTGCAGGACGCGCTCGGGCGGCGCATCCTGCTCGAGAACGTCTCCACCTACGCCGCCTTCAGGGACCAGGAGCTGACCGAGTGGGACTTCGTCGCCGAGGTGGCCCGGCGCGCCGACTGCGGCATCCTCCTCGACGTGAACAACGTGGTGGTCTCGGCGCGCAACCACGGCTTCGACCCGCTCGACTACCTCGCCGGCCTGCCGGGCGAGCGGATCGGCCAGCTCCACCTGGCCGGCCACCAGGACCGGGGCGCCTACCTCTTCGACAGCCACGACCACCCGGTGCCGGAGGTGGTCTGGGAGCTCTACCGCGAGGTGGTCCGGCGCTTCGGCCCGGTGCCCGCCATCGTCGAGTGGGACGAGCGGATCCCGCCGCTCGACGAGGTGGTGGCGGAGAGCCGCGCCGCCGCCGCCGTCGAGGCCGAAGTGCTCGACCTCCTCGCGTTGCGCGCCGCCGCCGGGGGCGCGCCGTGACGCTCGCCGAGGCGCAGGCCGCCTTCCACGCGCTCGTCACCGGGCCGCCGGAGGGGCGCCGCGAGCGGGCGGCCGGCCTGCTCGCCGGCACGCCGGCGCTCTCCGCCGAGGCGCGCGCCGGCGTCTACGCCGACATGTGGCTCTGGCGCCAGGTCGAGGCGCTGCGCGCCGACTTCCCGGCGGTGGCGGCCCTCGTGGGCGACGACGGCTCCTTCCGGCTCTTCGAGGCCTACCTGCGCGCTCACCCGTCGGAGGATCCGGACATCGGCCGGCTCGGCCGGCTCCTCGCGGCCTGGCTGGCGGAGCAGCCCGCCGCCGCGCCGCGCCCGGACCTCGCCGACCTGGCGGCGCTCGAGTGGGCCAGGCAGGAGGCCTTCTTCGCCGCGCCGGCCGCGCCGCTCGGCCGGGAGGCGCTCGCGGCCGTGGCGCCCGAGGCCTTCCCCGCGCTCCGGCTCCGGCTGGTGCCGTCGCTGCGGCTCCTCCGGCTCGCCCACGACGTCGCCGGCCCCTTCGAGGC
>DASTGK010000025.1:0-7419 GCA_035719085.1 Anaeromyxobacteraceae bacterium | reverse complement strand
GGCCCGGCTGTCCACCCCGGCCGCGGCGACCGCGGCGGCGGCGGCGGCGACGACCCTGCCCGGGCTGGCCCGGCTGTCCGGGCTGGCCGCCCTGGTCCTGACCTGGGCCAGCGTCGCCGGCTGGACCGGCGGAGGCCGGGGCCGCGGCGGGCGTGGAGGGAGGGGGCGCGCTCTGGCCCGGGGACGGGGTCTCGTGGTTCTCGCTCATGCTGTTCGTGCTGCGCGCGTCCGGGCGAATCGCCCGTCGCGCGTCCTACCTCGCTACTGGGATGGCGGCCGGCGCAACCGCGCCGCCTCGCGGGCGGCGTCCGGTGGTGCGCTCGAAGAAGGCCGACCGGGTGTCGCCCCGCCCCATCGCTCGACCCGAGGTCGCGCAGGCGGAACCGACCCGGGATGCATAGCAAAATCGTCCAGGGAACGAAAGCCTTTGTATACCCCCTCCCGCCAGGGGCGGTGCGCGTCCCGCGCTCAAGGGGTGGGGGTGACCCACTCCACCGGCAGCGCCAGCACCGGCCCGAGCTCCTGCAGCAGCGCCGCGGTCCGCAGCTCCGGCAGCGCGGCCGCCACACGCTCGAGCGCGTCCGGCTCGGCCCCGAGCCCGGCCAGGGGCGCGAGCGGCGCCGGCAGCTCGAGGCCGTCGGTCCCGGCGCCGCCGACCAGCTCCACCTCGTCGTCCGGGCGCAGGCCGGCCCGCTCGCGCGCCGCCGCGATCGCCTCGGGCAGCCCGCCCAGCCGGTCCACCAGCCGCCGCTCCAGCGCCTGGGCGCCGGTCCAGACGCGCCCGCCGGCGACCCGCTCCACCGCCTCGCGCGAGAGCTTGCGCCCCTCCGCCACCCGGTCGACGAAGCTCGCGTAGACGGCGCCGATCATCCGCTCCACGCCGGCGCGCTCCTCGGGCGTCCAGGGCTTCCAGGGCGAGGCGACGTCCGCCAGGGCGCCGCGCTGCTGCGCGTCGCGGCCGACCGAGAGCTTGGCGAGCAGCCCCGAGAGCTCGGGCTTGAGCGCGAAGACGCCGATGGAGCCGGTGAGGGTGGAGGGCTCGGCCACGATGAGGTCGGCGCCCACCGCGGCCAGGTAGCCGCCGCTGGCGGCGAGGTCGCCCATCGAGACCACCACCGGCTTCCTCTTCCGCGCCAGCGACACCTCCCGCCAGATGAGGTCGGAGGCCTGCGCGTCGCCGCCGGGCGACTCGACGCGCAGCACGATGGCCCTGACGCGGCCGTCCTTGGCCGCCGCCTTGATGGCCGCGGCCACCGTCTCGGCGCCGGCCAGGCTGGCGAGGCCGAGCGGCTCGCGCCGCGTCTTCCCGGGGGCGATGGTCCCGTCGAGCCGGACGACGGCGACGGCCGGCGGGCGTCCCCAGCGCTGCGCGCGGCGCGCCGGCACCGGCTTGTAGGCGGGCGTCACCTTCACCGTGCGGCCGGCCAGGCGGCCGGCGTAGCCCTCGAGCTCGTCGGGCCAGAGCACCTCGTCGGCCAGCCCCGCCTCCTTGGCCTCGGCGGCGGTGAAGAGCCCCCGGTCGACCAGCGCCGCCACCTTGTCCGGCGGCAGCTGGCGCCCCTCCGACAGGTCGGCGAGCAGCCGCCCGTAGACGTCGTCGAGCAGCGCCCCGGTCATCTCGCGCGACTCGGCGGAGGGGCCGGAGCGGGTGAGCGGCTCGGGGGCCGTCTTCCAGGCGCCGGCCTTGGCCACCTCGACCGCCACGCCGAGCCGCGCCAGCCCGTCCTTCAGGTAGAGCTCGGAGCGCGCCAGGCCGGTGAGGACGAGCGGCGTCGACGGGGGCAGGACGACGGCGGTGGCGGCGCTCGCCAGCCAGTACTCCTTCGTCCCGCCGCCCGCCAGGTAGGCGACGACCGGCTTGCGCTGCCGCAGGGCCGACACCAGGGCGCGCAGCTCCTCGACGCGGCCGCCGCCGAGCGGCAGCGGCTCGATGCGCAGCACCACCGCCGAGACCTCGCCGTCGGTCCGCGCCAGCTCGAGCCGCTTCACGAGGTCGCCGTAAGGGTCCCTCTGGCCGAAGAGGAGCCAGAGGGTGCGCGGGGGCTCGAGGAGGCGGTGCAGGTCGAGCGTCGGGGCCTCGCCGCCGCTCGGCGCGGCCCGGTAGCGCTCCGCCGAGGCGCGCAGGCCGGCCAGCCAGGCGGTGTCGCTGCGGTGGGTGGTGGCGCCGCCGATCCAGCCGGAGTTGGGCGAGCTCCAGGCGAGGGCGAGGAGCGTGGCGACACCCTCCTCGGCGGCCGGCGCGCCGCGGAGCGGGAGGCGGACCTGGGCCGAGAGGCCGATGCCGTTCCTGAGCTCCAGCTGGCCGCCCAGCGCGACGTGGGTCGGGTGGAAGTCGTCGCGCGCCCGGTCGTCGGCGAGCAGGTCGGCGGCCAGCGTCAGGCCGTCGTCGAGGAGCCGCGTGGCGAGGCCGACGTCGTAGCGGACCGGCACCGCCTGGCCGGCGAGCCGGGCGTCGAGGCCGAGCGCCGAGGCGCCGATCGAGAGGGCGCGGAGGGGGCGCAGGGTGAGGCCGAGGTCCCAGGCGTGCAACGCCTCGATGGCCGGGTCGGGCGACGACCACCAGCGCCAGGCGATGCCGAGCGAGGCGACGCGGCCGTCGGAGAGGGCGAAGCCGAGCGAGGTGCGCCGGTAGCGCCGGCCGTCGGTGGGGCGCACCCACTCCACCGAGAGGGCCGGGCCGATGGGGCCGAGCAGCCCGGCGGCGTAGATCCCGTCGGCCGCCCCCTTCGCCCCGGTCGACTCCTCGTGCAGGTAGTGGAGGGCCGGCGCGCCCAGGAAGCCGACGCCGGCCGGGTTGACCGAGAGCGCCGTCGCCTCCTCGGCGGCGGCCACGCCGGTCACCGGGAGCGGCAGGCCGTGCGGGAACGGGGCGCCGACGTCCTGGACCTGGGCGGCGGCGGGGAGGGCGGCGAGGAGGGCGGCGGCGAGGGGCGCGAGCGCGGCGGAGCGGGGCACCGCGCGATCCTACGGCCAGCCGGGGAGGCGAGGGGCGCCCGGGAGGGTCCCTCGCGTCACCGCTCCAGCGTCAGCACCACCGGCGCCCCGAGCCCGTTCACCTTGGCGGCCCACTCGGCCACCCTGGGCTCGCCCGACACCACCCAGCGCAGCGCCTCCGGGCGCAGCACCTCGCGGGCCACCCGCCACAGCTCCGCGGGCGTGACCGCCTCGAGCGCGGCGCGCTGCCGCTCCGGCCGGGGGCGGTCCTCGCCGAGCAGGAGGGCGCTGGACCAGGCGTCGCTGATCCGCTCGGCGTCGTCCCAGCCGGCGTCGAGCCTGCCGAGCACCAGTCCGCGGGCGTGGGCCAGGTCGGCCTCGGTGGGTGGAGCGGCGCGCGCCGCGGCGAGCGTGGCGCGGAACGCCGCGAGCCCTTCGCCGGCGCGTCCGGCGGCCAGGGGCGAGCAGGCGAGGAAGGCCCGGCCGTGGCGTCGCCGCTCCAGCGCCGCGCCCACGGAGTAGGCGTGGCCCCCCTCGTCGCGGAGCGCGATCGCCAGCCGGCTGCGCGGCCCCTCGCCGAGGAGGGCGGCGAGGAGCTCCAGCGCCGCGTCCGAGGCCGCCACGCCGCCGAGCGCGCGGGTGGCGCAGGTGACGAGGGTGGCGGCGGGCTGGCGCCGCAGCAGCCCCATGCCTCCGCGGGCCGCGGGGGCGGGGGGGGCCTCGGGCGCGGGCAGCGCCCGGCCCTTCCACGACTGGAAGGCGGTGCGGGCCTGCGCCAGCGCCGCGCCGGCGCTCACGTCGCCCACCACGAGCAGCGTGGCGCCCTCGGGCACGAGCAGGGCCTCCTGGTGGCGCACCACGTCCTCGAGCCCCATGCGCAGCAGGCCGGCGTGCGTGCCGATGCCGGGGCGCGCGTACGGGTGGCCCGGGCCGAAGGCGGCCTCGGCCATGACCTTCTCGAGCGCCGCGCCGTCGGAGGCGCGCAGGTCCTCGAGGAAGTCGAGGCGGGCGTCGCGGCGGCCCTTGTAGGACTGGGATCCGTGGCGCGGCTCGCGCAGCGCCGTGGCGAGGAGGTCGAGGTAGACCGGCAGGTCGCCGGCGAAGCCGTCCACGCTGAGCCACGAGGCGTCGTGGCCTGAGCCCGCGCGCAGCAGGCCGCCGCGCTCGGCCAGCTGGCGCCGCAGCGAGCGCTCCTCCACCAGCTCCTCGCCGCGGGGGCCCACCTCGTGGAAGTCGGTGGCGATGTCGATCGCCAGGGAGGTGGCGCCGGCGGCGTCGGGCGGGTCGGAGAGGGCGCCGCGCGGCAGCACCAGCGTGACGAGCACGAGCGGGCGCGCGTGGTGCTCCACGGCCACGATCCTCCGGCCGTTCGCGAGCACGAGCTCGCGCGCCGGGGGCGCCACCGGCACGGCGCGCGCGGCGGGCGGGGGCGGCGGCGCGGGGGTCCAGGCCGGCGGCGGCGCGGCGGGAGGGGGAGGCGCGGCGGCCTCGCCCGCCCGCGCCGGAGCGGCGGCGAGGGCGACGAGCGCGGCGAGGAGCGGGACGGAACGGCGGGTGGGGCGCGCCTTCATTCGCGCTCCGCCCGCGCCGCCTTGGGGCGCACCGGCCTGGCGTGCATCACCACCTTGGGCTGGCGCAGGTGGATGCGGGCGACGTCGCGCAGCGCCAGCCGGTCGAGCTGCCAGTGCCACCCCAGGTGGCGCGCCACCGGCAGGCGCGGCGGCGGCAGGTGCTCGAGGTGGGTGAGCAGCTCGGCCCGCCCCGCCACGTCGTCGAGGGCGAGGAGGGCCGAGCGGTCCAGGCTCAGGTGGGCGGCGCGGATGAGCTCCACCGGCATCTCGCGGTGCGTGAGGAAGCGCAGCAGCGCCTCGGCGTCGTTCTCCATGCTCAGCATCGACTCGTCGTAGGGGACGGTGACGTCGAGCCGGAAGATCGACTCGCCGCCGTACTCCTCCAGGCCGGCCGCGACGCGCATCCCGAAGGCGCCGTCGGTCATGAAGGAGAGGAGCCGGGCGCCCATCTGCAGGGCGAGGCCGTCGTCGTGGGAGAGGTCGGGGAAGCGCCACGCCAGCGTGACGCGCGGCTCCCGGGCGAACGGCTCGGCGCGCCGGTCGACGTACCCGCCGTCGGGCGACGGGAGGCGCGGAGCCGGGACGCGGCGCCCGGCGGGGAGGCGCCCGAGCCCCTCCTCCACGAGCCGGCGGGCCTCGGCGGGATCGAAGCGGCCGGCCACCACCACCACCGCGTTCGACGGGACGAGGTAGGTGGCCGCGAAGGCGCGGACGTCCTCCGGCGTGATGGCGGCGAGCTCCGCGAGGCTGCCCACCACGCCGGCGTGGAGCGGGTGCGGCGCGGCGAAGAGGCGGGCGGCGAGCTGCTCCTGGACCTGGCCGTAGGGGGCGTCCATCACCCGCACCGCCCGCTCCTGCTCCACCACGCGGCGGTGGCGCGCCACCAGCGGCGCGTCGACGAGGGCGGGGAGGGTGCCCAGCCGGTCCGCGGCCACCCAGAGGGCGGCCGCCAGCTCCTCGGCGGGCACCACCGCCTCGAAGGTCATCACGTCGTGGCCGGTGGAGGCGTTGAAGTGCCGCGCCCGGCGCGTCTCCAGGAGGGTGGCGTAGTCGGTCTCCGGCGTCGGGCCGGAGGCGAAGACGTGCTCCGCGAGGTGGGCCAGCCCGGCGCGGCCCGGCGGCTCGAAGACGGCGCCGGCCCGGAAGCTCGTCCAGACCGCCACGCTCGTCCCGCGGGCGTCCGGGGCGAGCACCAGGGTGAGCCCGTTCGGCAGCGTGGTGCGCTCCACCGCGAGGTCGAGCTGCGCCGGCGTGGTCTTGCGCTCGTCGAACTGGCCCGGCCCCGCGCCGGCGAGGCCCGGGTGGGCCGCCGCCGCGAGGGCCAGCGCCGCGGCCGCGGCGCGGCCGGTGATGCCGATCGTGGTCATCGCTCCCCCGGCGCCGGTCCCGGCCTGCCCTCGGCCGGCCGCGCCGCTCCCGGAGCGCAGGTCTACCACGCCCGTTCGACGATGAGTGAATGTGTCCCGAGGTCACGGGACGCACCGCAGGTGCGCCCGGCTCCGGCTGGCTGGGGCGATGTGGGATGCGGCGGGCCGCGAGGGCGGCGGGGCGCCTACTCCTCGTTGCCGGCGTCCTCGACGGTGCGGAGGTCCTGCTCCGTGAGCGCCTGCAGGTTGCCGGCGCGGTACTGCCGGTAGACGTCGAGGAGCTGCTCCTTGTGCGGGCGCACCTTGCCGATGGGGCAGCGCTCCCACTCCTTCACCGGCTCGTCGCAGTAGCCCATGCGCTTGTCGCCGCACTTGGGCTGCAGGTAGCCGCCGATCTCCGGCACGGCCTTCATCACCTCGCGCCGCATGAGCGCCACCATGTGCCGGATCTCCCACTGGGCGCGCCAGCAGAGCCGCAGGTCGGCGATGTGCAAGAGCTCGGTGAAGTTGACCATCACCTGGAAGTTGGTCGGCGTGGCGTTCGGCAGGACGAAGCGGGCGTCCTCGGCCGGCACCCCCTTGGCGAGCGCCGCCTCGTAGACGCGGGTGATCTCGCTCATGAGCCGGTCGTACTCGTCGGCCAGCCCCTGCTGCGCCCAGGTCTTGGGCATCACGTAGTCGAGCCGCTCCTCCTTGTAGCGGACGTAGCGCTGCGACTGCTGCTCGAAGCTGATGCCGATGCGGTGGCGCACGAACTGGTGCGAGAGGGCGCGCGACACGCCCGAGATGCCGAACCAGAAGACCACCTGCTCGAGCGGCGAGGCGTGGCCGGTCTTGAGCCGCTCGGCGATGAAGCCGCGGATGGCGTCCGGCGAGATGCGCCCGTCGGCGATCTCGTCCCAGACCTCGCCGGGCGTCTTGGGGGTGTAGCAGGTGCGGTACGCGCCGTAGAGCTTGGCGAGCGGATCGCGGGCGAAGTCGATGAGGCGGACGTCGAGCGGCATGGAAGGTGCTCCGATCGGGGAACGGGACCATACTACGCCACGCCATGACACCCGTCCCCGCCGGCGCCTCGCGCGTCGAGACGACCCACCTCGTGATGCCGGGCCACGCCAACGTGCACGGCACCGCCTTCGGCGGCACCGTGATGCAGTGGACCGACCTGGCCGCCTCCATGGCCGCCATGCGCCACGCGCGGCTGCCGGTGGTCACCGCCTCGGTCGACCAGCTGAGCTTCCTGGCCCCGGTGCGCATCGGCCAGATCGCCATCCTGCGGGCGCAGGTCAACGCCGTCTTCGCCACCTCGATGGAGGTGGGCGTCGAGGTGCTGACCGAGGACCCCCGCACCGGCGAGCACCACCACTGCTGCGACGCCTACCTCACCTTCGTGGCGCTCGGCGTGGACGGCCGGCCGGTGCCGGTGCCGCCGCTCGCCACCGAGACGGAGGCCGACCGCCGCCGCGAGCGCGAGGCGCGCACCCGCCGCGAGGCCCGGCTCGCCCTGCGCGAGGCGCTCAGGGGGCGCTGAGGGCGTCGGCGCGCCGGAC
>DASTGK010000024.1:0-3960 GCA_035719085.1 Anaeromyxobacteraceae bacterium | reverse complement strand
CGCAGCTTCACCTGGCCGCCCGAGGCGGCCTCCCAGCGCTGCCCCATCTCCTTCAGGATCTCGTGCCAGGTGGAGCCGGCCGGGGCCAGCGTGCCGAGCTTGATGGTCACCTGGGCCTGGGCGGCCGGCGCGAGGGCCGCGACCAGCGCGGCCAGGAGGAGCTTCTTCACGGGGCGTCTCCTTGGATCGGGATCAGAGGAAGAGGTCGTCGGCGTGCTCGAGGAGCAGCCGGGCGCGCCGCTGCGCCAGCACGTTGACGAGCCGGTAGGCCGGGGGCTGCTCGGGGTCGGCCGCCAGGACCTCCTCGAGGACGGCGGTGAACGCGGCCCGGTCCTGGACCTGCACGAGGACGCCCTCGGCATACGCGACGCGCGGGCCGAGCTTCTTGTTCATCGAGAGGGCCATGGCCCGGTCGAGGTGGGCCTTGGCCTTCTCCGGGCCGCCCCCTTCGGCCGCGGTGCGGGTGGCCAGGTAGGAGAGGAAGAACTCGTGGATGGCCCCCTCGCCCCAGGCCTCGTCGAGCGCGAGCGCCCGCTCCATCATGGCGACCGGCACCGGCAGCTCGGCGACGAGCCCCATGTCCCCCTTGCCGTTCACGATGGCGAGCACCCAGGCCGAGGCGGTCCAGTAGAGGAGCGGCACGTCCTCCTTCCTGGCCTCGGCGAGCGCGGCCTTCACGTCGCGCCCGTCGCGCAGCCTGGCGCCGAGCCGGTCGCGCGCCGCGTCGAGCCCGCGCAGGCCGTAGTCGCGCGCCCGCAGGAAGAGCCGGCGGGCCCGCCCGCGCAGCGCCTTCGCCTCGGCGAGCTTGCCGCCCAGGTCGGCCTCGTCGGCGTCGGAGGCGACGAAGGCGTAGCCGTACTGCGTGAAGCCGGAGGTGAGCGCCTGCAGGAGCCGGGCATTCTCCGGCTCCGACTGCAGCACCCCCTCCATCGTCTTCAGGCCGAAGGGGACGGCGCTCCGCACCAGCTCCGGATCGTCGTCGGTCGAGTAGGCGTCGCCGCCGGAGGTGAGCGCGCCGGCCGCCAGCTTGGCGGCGAGCGACGAGCAGCCGGCGAGCGGGCCGGCGGACATGAGCGCGAGGAGCGCCACGCGGCGCAGTCTGGGGGCGCGAGCGGTCGTCATGGGAGGCCCGGCGGGGCCGGGCGCGTGGTAGCTATAGAGGCCCCTGGAACGAGGGTCAATCCTCCACCGTGTCCGCCCCGCCCCCCTCCCACGCCGACGCCGGCGCCGATCAGAGCCTCCCCGGCACGCGCCTCGAGCGCGCCGTCCTCACGCTGCTGCTGCTGGCGATGATCGCCCTGCCGGCCGCCTCGACCCTGTCGCGCCGCCTGCTCGGGCGCGAGCTGCCGGGCGCCTCGGTGCTGGCCCAGCACATCACCCTCTGGGTCGGCTTCCTCGGCGCGCTCCTCGCCACCGCCTCCGGCCGCCACCTGGCGCTCTCCACGCTCGGCGCCCTGCCCGAGGGGACGCCGCGCCGCCTGGCCCACGCCTTCGGCCACGCCGTCAGCGCCGCCGCCTGCGCGCTCCTCGCCTGGGCCTCGGTGCTGCTCGTCCGCGTCGAGTGGGGCAGCCAGGGGATGGTCGCCTTCGGCGTCCGCGTCGCCTGGAGCCAGCTCGTCATGCCGGCCGGCTTCGCCGTCATGGCGCTCCGCTTCGTCTGGAAGGCGGGCGAGGCGCCGCACCCCTGGCCGGGCCGCGCCGCCGCCGTGGCCGCGACCGCGCTCGCCTTCGGGCTCGGCTGGCTGACGCCGGGCGCCTCGCTCGTGGCGGTGCTGGTGCTCCTCACGCTGGCCGCCTTCCTGCTCGGCGCGCCGGTCTTCGTCGCCATGGCCGGCATCGCCATGGCCCTCTTCTTCCGCGACGGCGGGGCCGCCACCATCGCCGCCGTCCCCACCGCCACCTTCAACCTCGTCTCCTCGGCGACGCTCCCGGCCATCCCGCTGCTCACCGTGGCCGGCTACGTGCTCGCCGAGGGGGGCGCGGCCGAGCGGCTGGTGCGCGCCTACAAGGGGCTCTTCGGCTGGATGCCGGGCGGCGTGGCGGTCATGGCCGCCTTCGTCTGCGCCCTCTTCACCACCTTCACCGGCGCCTCGGGCGTGACCATCCTGGCGCTCGGCGGCCTCATCCTGCCCTCGCTCCTCAAGGAGAAGTACCCGGAGGGCTTCTCGCTCGGCCTCGTCACCGCGGCCGGCTCGCTCGGCCTGCTCTTCCCGCCCTCGCTCCCGGTCATCCTCTACGCGGTGGTGGCCGGCGCCCCCATCGACCACCTCTTCATCGGCGGCTTCGTCCCCGGCCTGCTCATGGTGATCCTGGTGGCCGGCTACGGCGTGCTCGTCGGCGTGCGCGTCAAGGCGCCGCGCCAGGCCTTCGAGCCGCGCGAGGCCTGGGCCGCGCTCTGGGGCGCCAAGTGGGACCTCGGCCTGCCGGCGCTCGTCGTGGTCTCGGTGGCGAGCGGCTACGCCACCATCGTCGAGTCGGCGGCGCTGGCGGCGGCCTACTCCATCCTGGTGGAGACGCTCGTCTTCCGCGAGATCCGCCCCCTCGACGACCTGCCGCGCGTCCTCGGCCACGCCGCCACGCTGGTCGGCTCGGTGGTGCTCCTGCTCGGCACGGCGCTCGGCCTCACCAGCTGGTTCGTCGACGCCGAGATCCCGACGCTGCTCGTCGACTGGATGACGGCCCACGTCCACAGCCCGGCCCTCTTCCTGCTCATGCTCAACGTGGTGCTCCTGGTGCTCGGGAGCGTGCTCGAGATCTACTCGGCCATCGTGGTGCTGGCGCCGCTGGTGGCGCCGCTCGGCCAGGCCTACGGCGTCGAGCCCATCCACCTCGGCGTGGTCTTCCTCGCCAACCTGGAGCTCGGCTTCCTCTTCCCGCCCATGGGGCTCAACCTCTTCCTCTCGGCGCAGCGCTTCGGCCGGCCCCTGCCCTCGCTCTACCGGCACGCCTTCCCGTTCCTGCTCATCATGTCGGCCGGCGTCCTCGCCATCACCTACCTGCCCGCCATCACCACCGGCGTGGTGCAGCTCGTCGCCCGCTAGGGAGCACCCCGCCGCGTTGCGCGCGGCCGGCGCGGCGAGCATGCTCCCCACGCCCCGGAGGTCCCGGTGAAGCTCACGCTCGGCATCTCCCCCTGCCCCAACGACACCTTCATCTTCGACGCCCTGGTGAACGGCGCGCTCGAGGCCGGCGGCCTCGAGCTCGAGGTCTTCCACGAGGACGTGCAGACGCTCAACGAGTGGGCGCTCGAGGGGCGGCTCGATCTCACCAAGCTGAGCTACGGCGTGCTGCCCCGCGTGGTCGACCGCTACGCGCTCCTCGAGTCGGGCGGCGCGCTCGGCCAGGGCGTGGGGCCGCTCCTCGTGGCCCGCCCGGGCACCGCCGCCTTCGACCCGGCCACCATGCGGGTGGCCATCCCCGGGCGCGACACCACCGCCCACCTGCTCTTCTCCCTGGCCTTTCCCGCGGCCGCCCGCAAGGAGTTCCGGGTCTTCTCGGAGATCGAGGGGGCCGTGCTGCGGGGCGAGGTGGAGGCCGGCGTCATCATCCACGAGAGCCGCTTCACCTACGCGCAGAAGGGGCTGGCGCGGCTCATGGACCTCGGCGAGCACTGGGAGCGGGTCACCGGCGCCCCCATCCCGCTGGGCGGCATCGTGGCCCGGCGCGCCCTCGACCCGACGCTCCGGGCCCGCCTCGACCTGCTGGTGCGCCGCAGCCTGGAGCACGCCGAGGCGCGCGGCCCGGTCCTCTCCGAGTACGTGCGGCGCCACGCCCAGGAGCTCGACGAGGCGGTCATGCGCCAGCACGTGGCGCTCTACGTCAACGGCTTCTCCCACGCCCTCGGCGAGCCGGGGCGGCGGGCGGTGGCCAGGCTGCTCGAGGTGTGGGGGGCGCAGCACCCGGGCCGGGCCATCGACCTGGCCGGCGTGCTCTCCGCGCCGTAGCGCGGCCGGGCCGGGC
>DASTGK010000023.1:0-9045 GCA_035719085.1 Anaeromyxobacteraceae bacterium | reverse complement strand
ACCGTCAGAAAGGAGCACGGGGCCCGCGTCGCTCCACGAGGTAGTCTTGACCGTCGCCGTGGCGCCGGCGGCAGTGGTCCGGTTGAGCTTTCCGTCGGTCGAGAGTGTCCAGATCCCGTCGGTCGCGTCGACGGCCACCGGCACTTGAACCCCCTGGCCGATGACGGGCGCCGGCGGACTGACGAACCAGTTCTCCAAGAAGCCGCTGGCCTGGAGTGTCAGACTCCGCAGGATGTTCTGCGAGGCGAGGAAGACGTCGCCAGTTCTGGACAGAACGGCGGCCGTATCGCTCCTCTTCGTTAGCGCGCTCGAGATGCAGGCTCCCTTTGAATCGGAGGCGTAGACGCCACCGTTCGACGTTGCAGCCAGCGCCGTGTCGCCCGAGACAGCCATACCGACGACGGCAGACCCCGCGTTGCAACCCGCCCCGTTCAACACGACCCCATCCGAACTCACCGCGAAGACCTTCCCGTCCTGGTTGCCAGTCCAGATCGCGCTCGTCCCGATGGCCACGGCGCTCACCCCCAGCGTGCCGACGGTGGCGTCCCAGGCCTTGGTCCCATTCATGACCTTCACCAGTTGGCTCGGGCTGCGGAGGACGCCGAGGTACACCGCCCCATCGTCTGCCACCGCCACCGAGGCGACGTTCGCCCCCGCCTCATAGACCCACTTCACCCGCGCCACCGTCGCGGCATCCGTCGCCACCTGCGCCTTGGTGTTCCCGGCCTCGTCCTTGGCCACGACGGTCACCGACACCTTCCGCTCGAAGGCCGGGAAGGGCCACTGCGCCAGCTGGAGCTGGCCGCCGTAGCCGGTGGCGGTCTTGGCGAGCACCACCGTCTTCGCCGGGTCGAGGTCGAGCGACGCCCGCACCTCGGCGAGCCGGCTCTCGTCGCGGGCCACGGCGGTGACGGTGATGACGCCGTCGCGCGCGCAGGGCGCCGCGCAGGCGACGGTCACCGAGTCGATGGCCGGCGGGTAGGTATCGGCCCAGCAGATCCCCTCGGCGGCGCAGAACTGGCCGGCCGGGCACTGGCCCGGGCCGCTGCAGGCCTGCTTCGAGTCGGGGCCGCAGGCGCCGAGCCCGAGGGCGGCGGCGAGGGTGAAGGCGAGGAGGACGGCGTTCTTCCGCATGCTCTCTCCGGTGGGGACGTTCAGAAGGCGAAGCGCAGCACCAGCCCGGCGGCGAGGGCGGTGGCGCCGGCGCCCAGGGCGGCGCCGCTGGCGGTGTGCTTCGAGCGATAGGCCCGGTCGGCGGCCGGGTAGTCGGCGGGCGTGGTGGCGCCGTCGGCGCGCCGCGCGTCGTCGCTCGCGGCGAGGGCGAGGAGCGTCCCGGCCGCGACGGCGGCGGCCCCGGCGCCGACGAGGGCCCAGCCGGCGACGCCGGTCCAGCGCGGCGGCTGGCGCGGCACCGCCCGCTCGAGGTCGGAGAGCGCGGCGCGGATCGGGCCGACCGGATCGACCCCGGGCGGCACCAGGAGCTCCCGCCGCGCCAGCTCCTCCTCCTGCTGGCCCGGCGCCGCCAGGACCAGCAGGTAGGCGCTCCCGTCGATCCGCCCCTCGGCGCTGGCGAAGACACCGTGCGACAGCGCCGCCCGGGCGGCGGCGCGGGACGCCTCGCCGGAGGTCTCGCAGGGGACGCCGTAGTCGAGGAACGAGCCGCCGAGCTGCCGCCCGGCGTCGGTCACGGCGTCGGCGCGGGCCAGCGCCGGATCGCCCCCGACCGCGGGGCGGCAGAGGAGGAGCCGCTCCGGCCCGGCCGCCAGGGCGAGGCTCATGAGGATCGCGCTGGTCAGGGGCATGGGGTGCCGCGACCTCCGGTGTGCACGGTGAGTGGAGCCGTTCTGTTGAACATACCCGCGCTCCCAGTGCAAGGGGCGTGCGCTGCCAGAAGGTCGCGCGATCACGGGTGGCGGGGCCGGCCCGACCGTCCGAACGGCGGACCATGGTCCGCGCCGCGGACCTCCCGCGGCATTTCGTCCACCGCATCCCCCCGGAATTCCACGGCCCGCGTCCGGCCCGCCCTTCGCAGGGTGGCCGTTCGCTTTCATCACCCGCCGTGAGAACACCCATGGTAACTGCACCGTCCGTCCAGGAGACCACGCCGATGACCTCACCACGCTCCCGCCGGGGCGCGCCCTCCCTCGTCCTGCTCGCCGCCCTCCTCGCCGCCTGCGGCGGCCCCGCCCCCGGCACGCGCGAGGTGGTCTCCTGCACCGTCGACGCCGACTGCGGCACGGGCGCCTCCTGCTTCCAGGGCTCCTGCCGCGGCTCGGCGGCGCCGGTCGCCGACTTCACGCCGCCGGCCACCGTCTACGCGGCGCAGGGCCAGCTGCTGCAGGCGGTGGTGACCGACACCGATCCCACCGACACCATCGCCGCCTACGCCTGGACGGTGACGCCGGTCGGCGGCGGCTGCGCGCCCGAGCCGGCGTCGGGCGCCGAGGCCGCGCTCCACGTCGTCTTCTGGTGCCCCGGCACTTACGAGGTGACGCTCGTCGCCACCGACTCGCGCGGCACGCCGAGCGCGCCCCGCACCCGCACCCTCACCGCCGTCCAGGGCACCGGCCTCCCCACGGTGGCCGCGAGCGGGCCGGCCGAGGTGGCCCACCGCTGCGCCGGCACGCCGCTCACCTGCGCCCTCGAGACCACGGCCGCCCTCGGCGCCAACGCCTCCGATCCGCAGGGGCAGCCGCTCACCTACGAGTGGACGGCGGTGGCCCCCGACGCGCTCCGGGCCGAGGCGGCCACGGTGACCTTCGAGCCCTCCGCCACCGCCGCGGCGCCCGCCGTCCGCGTCGAGACCAAGGGCGGGCCGATCTCGGGCGACTGGAAGTTCCGCGTGCGGGTGAAGGACGCCGAGGGCTTCCTGGCGCAGGACGAGGTGGTGGTCCGGGTGGGCAACCGCGCCCCGGTCGTCGCCACCGCGCCGGTCACGCTCGACCACCACTACGTCGGCGGCGCCTACCGCGCCACCGGCACGCTCGCGGTGGTCGTGGTCGATCCGGACGGCGACCCGGTCACGACCACGGTGGCGACCGCCGAGCCGGCCGGCACGGGCTGCACCGGCTCCTTCGTCCCGGCCACCGGGGCCTTCGACCTCTCCTGCCCGCAGGCGAGCCAGCTCATCGGCGGTCCGGCGCGGAGCCTCGCCGTGGCCGCCACCGACGCGAACGGCGCCGCCGGCGCGGCCGACGTGCCGATCCAGATCCTCAACCAGCTCCCGGTCGTCCAGCCCGCCGTGAGCGCCGCCATGACCGAGCTCGTCCTCGACCACGGGGTCGCCCCGTGCCCGGCCACCTCCGGCAGCTGCTTCTACGTCCAGGGGACGCAGCCCTTCGTCGCCTTCGACCCGGACGGCGACCCGATCTCCGACGTGGAGCTCTCGGCCCTCGTGTCCGCCGGCCAGCCCTCCTCGGTGGGCGAGGTGGCGGCTGGCTCGCCGGCCACCTTCCGGTTCAGCACGCCGGTGACCAAGCCGGCCGAGTTCCGCTCGGCGAGCGGCGCGAGCGGCTTCGTCCTGCGGGGCACGGCGCGCGACGCCTTCGGCGCCGGCTCGGCCGAGCTGGCCATCGCCATCCGGGACCGTCCGCCGGTGCTGCGCACGCCCGTCGGCGCCACCTCGCTCGTCCACCGCTACGACCAGGCCGCCTCGGCCTGGACGGGCACGGCCGACCTCTCGATCTTCGACGACCCGGACGGCGATCCGCTCTCGGCGGCGCCGAGCTCGGGCGACTCGCACTGCACCGCCTTCCAGGTGGCGTCCGGGACGGTGCGGGTCACCTGCAGCGCGGCCTACGCGGTCTCAACCGGCGGCCTGCCGCCGCTCACGTCGTACCTCGGCGCGCACCTGGTGGTGGCCAGGGTGACCGATGGCTGGACCACGGCCGAGGCCCCCGCCACCGTGACCGTGACCAACCGGGCGCCGACGGCGACGCCGTACACCGGCACGGTGGTCTCGTGCGTCTGCACCTGCGCCAAGTGGAACCTCGCCGGCGACGTCTGCATCAGCGGCTGGAAGGAGGCGGTGGGCCCCGGGGGCGGGCAGGTGCCCGTGCAGCTCGCCGACCTCGACGGCGACCCGGTGAAGGTCACCTTCACCCCCTCCACCTACCTGCCCGTCTCGGTGCAGACGGTGCTGCCGGGCTGGGGCGGCCCGCTGCTCAGCAACGCCACCTTCCCGATCACCTACTCCGTGACCATCACCGACGGCGACAAGACGGTGACCACCACCTCGACGGTGACCGGCGCGGTCTGCCCGATCGCCGGTGCGACCTGCGGGTGACGCGGCGGGCGGCCGGCGCTACGAGGCGTCGGCCGCCACCCGCCGCCGCTCCAGCACCGCGTCGGCGGCCTGGGCGATGAGGTCGGGGCCGAGCGCCTTGTCGAGGACGGCGTCGGCGCCGGCCGCCTCGAGCCGCGGCTCGAGCCCCTCGGTGAGCCGGCCGGTGACCACCACGATGGCGAGGTCCGACTCGCCGCCCGCCTTCCGGATGGCCTGCACGAAGTGCTCGCCGTCGAGCCCGGGCATGAGCACGTCGGTGACGAGCAGGTCGAGCGAGAGCAGCTCCTCGGCGAGCAGGCGGAGCCCCTCGGTGCCGTCGGCGGCGGTGAGGACGCCGAAGCCGCGCTCGGTGAGCGCGTCGGCGAGCATGCGGCGGGCCAGGGCGTCGTCGTCCACGATGAGCGCGCGGCGCGGCCGGGCCGAGATGTGGGCGATGGCCGCCTTGAGCCGGGCGTCCGACTCGGCGTCGAGGCTGAACTTCACGCCCATGCCCCCCTCGCCCGCGGTCATCACCACGGCCTGGGCCTGGAGCCTGGTCCCGTTGGGCAGCACGAACTCGAGGGCGAGCGACGTGCCGACCGGGTGCGGGGTCGCCGACCGGACGAAGGCGCCGCCGTGCGACAGGTTCTCGACGAAGTCGGCCTCCAGCTCCTGATCGGTGGCGTACTCGATCACCGCGTAGGCCGGGCGCGGCGGATCCTCGGCGGGCGGCGGCGGCACGAGCACCTTCACCGGCGCGTTGAGCGGGAGGCGGGGCGCCGCCTGCACGCCGGAGGGGGCGGCCGGCGTGTGGCGCTCGAGGGCCGCCTGGACCGCGGGCGTGGGATCGGCGAGCGAGAGCGTGAAGCCGGCGGGACGGCCGGGCGCCGCGTCGGCCGGCGACCGAACCTCGCTCACCTTGGCGCGGACGCCGACCGGCTTCTCCGTGCCCGGCAGCCGGATGGTGAGCGAGAGCTCGTCGCCCGGCGGCGGCGCCAGCGGGGCGGCGACGAAGAGGGCGCGGGCGGCGGGCCGGTAGCTCATGCCCTCCCAGCCCGGGCCGGCCACGTCGAGCGCCAGGCCGGGCAGGTCGGCCGGGCTGCGGCGCCTGCCCTCGGGGGCGCCCGCGCCGGTGAAGAGCGGCGCGATCCGCTCGAAGAGCTCGGCCGCCGGCGCGCCCTTCACCGAGAGCTCGCAGCGGTCGAGGTGGGCGAGGAGCGCCTCGCGGTCGGCCTCGGACATGGAGGCCAGGGCGCGCGCCTGGCCGCCGGCGCGGGCGGTCCAGAAGGCGAGCCGGGCGAGGAGCCGCTCGTCGGGCGGGGCGGGCGCGAGGCGCAGGAGCACCACCAGGTGGCGCGAGACGCGCCGGAAGGCGACGTCGGCGTCGTGGAGCGCCGGCCCGAGCAGGCGGGGCAGGGCGCCGACCAGCCGCTCGGCGGCGAGCAGCCGGTCGCCGGAGGCACGGACGAAGACGAGGGCGTGCTCGACGGGCCGCATGGTGGTACCGGCCACCTTTTTACTCCAAGCGAAGAGCCGGCGGGGAGTCCCCTGGCCTTGGGCCACGTGGCGCGGTGCGCCGTGGCTCGACGCGCAACCTCTGCACGAGCGGGGCCGAACCGACCCGTCGGGAACACGGAGGTGAGGTGCGCCGTCTCACGACCCAGGGTCGTTTCGGGGGAGCTCAGGGCGGCGCCGCGCCGCAGGTCGCCCCGTTGGTCCGGGTCACGCTGCAGCTGCCACCGCCGTGGACCAGGATGACGCTGTTGTCGGCGGCCGAGCCGGTGATGGCGCCGGCCGTCTCGACGTGCAGGGACGAGCCCCCCGTCAGAGCCACCTGGGCCGAGCCGACGAGGTAGTCGCGGGCGTCGAGCATCGACCCGGCCGAGAGGTCGGCGGTGAGCGTCGAGCCGCCGGCGCCGGAGAGCCAGACCGACGAGGGGCCCTGCTCCACCACGGTGAAGTCCTGCGTGGCCGCCCCGTTCACCACCACGCGGGTCGTCTCGCCCGACTTGCCCGGCTGCGTCTCCACCTTCACCAGCACCGGCGTGGTGATCCGGAGCTCGAGCGGCAGGACGTGGTCGAAGCTCGCCAGGTCGGTGTGCGTCTCGACGGTGTTGCCGGTGTGGAGCACCTGGATGTGCTGGATCAGGTTCTCGTCGCCGGAGATGACGCAGGTCGAGGCCGACTTGGTGGCGTCGACGGTGAGCGTCGCCGTCATCCCGAGGCCGATCTTGGCGGTGTCGAACAGGCCGGCGTCGCAGCCGGCCTGGCCGAGGACGCCGTTGCCCGAGACGTGCGGCTCGCACGCGGCGAGGGCGAGGAGGGAGAGGGCGGCGAGGCCGATCGTCGAGCTCAGGGTCATGTGCGGGGCGCCGCGGGCGCCCCACGGGGCGGTCGCGAACGGCTCCATGATACAGACATCGCGCGGCCGGTTCGAATTCTCTCGCCACCGCCCCGGGGCGCGGCGGACGGCCGGCGTCACCGTCCGGTCACGGACGCTGCGCCCGGGGCGGGGTCCCCCGGTCGGCGACACCGACATCGGCGGCTGGACGCCCACCTCGACGGGCGCCTGCCCCTTCGTTGTCGTCGCACGGCGAGGCTCGGGGTGACGCTACCGGCAGCCCCCTTGTATCTGGAGGGGGGTCATGAAAGACCGCGTGGCTGTACGGCAGATCGTTAGCCCCTTGGGGACTGACTCCGTGGGTGAGCTTGAGATCGCCGTACAGCCACTTCACTCTCGAGCCCGGACGGTTGCCAGAGCCAAGAGCTCGCATCTCGCAAGGATGGGCCAGCGGAGTGACCGAACTGGGCGGTCGACCATGAACGAGGTGTTCGTCGGTATCGACGTTTCGAAGGCGAAGCTCGATGTGGCAGCACGTCCGTCGGGGGAGGTCTGGAGCGTCTCCAACGACGAGGCGGGCTTCGCGACGCTGGTCGCCCGACTGGCGCCGCTGAAGCCGCGGCTGGTGGTGATGGAGGCTACGGGCGGGTATCAGGCGCCAGCGGCCGCGGCCTTGAGCGTCGCGGGGATCACGGTGGCGGTCGTGAACCCGCGGCAGGTGCGGGACTTTGGACGGGCGACGGGGCAGTTGGCGAAGACCGACGTGCTGGACGCGGAGGTCATCGCTCGGTTCGCGGAGGTGCTGAAGCCCGAGCCGCGTCCGTTGCCCGACGTGGAGACCGCTGAGCTGAACGCGATGGTGAGCAGGCGACGGCAGCTGGTCGACATGATCACGGCGGAGGGGAACCGGCTCGCCGTGGCGAACAAGGCCGTTCGCCGCGACATCGAGGAGCACATCACCTTCCTGAAGCGCCGGCTCAAGGACGTCGACGACGACCTCTACACCGGGCTCAAGAAGAGTCCGCTGTGGCGGGTGAAGGAGCAGATCCTCAGGTCGGCTCCGGGCGTGGGGCGCGTGACCACCTTCTCGCTCATCGCCCAGTTGCCCGAGCTCGGGAAGCTGTCTGGGCGGAAGATCGCCGCCCTTGTCGGCGTGGCGCCGCTCAACCGCGACAGCGGCACCTACCGGGGGAAGCGCGTCACCTGGGGAGGCCGAGCTGCAATCCGGCAGGTTCTCTACATGGCCGCGCTGACCGCCGTCAGGACGAGCCCTTCCATGCGAGCGTTCTACGAGCGGCTCCTCGCCGCCGGAAAGCCGAAGAAGGTCGCCCAGGTCGCGGCGATGCGAAAGCTGCTCGTCATGCTGAACGCCATGGTCCGCGATGGCACGGGATGGGTGGAGCGCGCCCAGCCTGCCTGATCACGCTTGACGATCAACACGGTTGCTCTCCCCCGAGGGGGGAGAGGGAGGGAGCCAATTCACACCGTGCGCCGCCCGCAACGGCGCCCCGGGGCGCAACCCGCCGGAGTGACTGGGAAGTTTCTTCGGCATCCGAATTGCTCTGCTGGTAGGGTGAAGCTGGCGGCCCGGTCCCGGATGGGAAGGCCGGCCGACCGGCAGGAGGCACCATGACGCTCCGCACCCTGACGCTCGTCGCCCTCACCGCGCTCGCCGCGCCCGCCGTCGCCCACGCCCAGTGGGACGACGACCAGGGCGAGGACTACGGCAACCGGTACTACGACGACGGCTACGACGTCTCGTCGGTCGACCTCGACACCACCGGCGCCATCTCCATCTCCACCTTCCAGGCGCCGCTCAGCCCGTACGGCGACTGGGTCACGGCCCCGGGCTACGGCTCCGTCTGGCGGCCGCGCGTCGCGCTCGGCTGGCGCCCCTACTACTACGGCCGCTGGGAGTGGACGACCGAGGGCTGGCTCTGGGTCTCCGACGAGCCGTTCGGCTGGGCCACCTACCACTACGGCCGCTGGACCTGGGACCGCGGCCTCGGCTGGTTCTGGGTGCCGGGCTACCAGTGGGCGCCGGCCTGGGTCTCCTGGCGCTACAGCGGCGACGTCGTCGGCTGGGCGCCGCTCGCCCCCGGCCTGTCGCTCTACGTGACCGACTTCGCCTTCGTGGACTTCTGGTGGACCTTCGTGCCGACCACGCGCTTCTGCGGCACGCCGATCTACGGCGTCGCCTACGCCCCCGGCTACACGCGCCGCTGGTACGACGCGACGCGCCCGGCACCGCCGCGCCCGGCCCCCGCCGGCGGCTTCCGCCAGGGCGTCGATCGCCCGCTCCCGGCCTGGGGCGGCCCGCCGTCGCGCTTCGTCGAGGAGCGGGTGGGGCGGCCGGTGCGCCCGGTGCGGATCGTCCCGGCGCCGTCGCCCTCGGACCGCGGCGCCGTGCGCCCCGGTGAGGTCGGCATCTTCCGCCCCG
>DASTGK010000022.1:0-3006 GCA_035719085.1 Anaeromyxobacteraceae bacterium | reverse complement strand
GCCCTCGCCAGCGGTGTGCGCCTGCGGCTGACGCAGGCGGCGGGCGGGGTGGAGGTGAAGATCGAGGCGCCGCGCGCGCTCGCCCGGGCCGCGCGGGGCGAGCTGCCCGGGCTCGTCGAGGCGCTGCGAGCCCGCGGGGTGGGCGTCGTTGACGTCGCGCCGGCCGTCCGCTACAACGGCCGCCACCGACGGCTCCGTCGCCAAGTGGTAAGGCAAAGGTCTGCAAAACCTTTATTCCCCGGTTCGAATCCGGGCGGTGCCTCCAACCTCCCCCACCTCCCGCCTCCCCGAGGGCGCCCGTCGCGGGCGCTCCGGCCGGGCGCTTGTCCGCGCCCCCGGCGGCCGGTAGGGCTCCCCCGTGGAAGCCGAGACCTGCCAGTACTGCGGCATCGACCTCGACGAGCAGCCGCCCATCGAGGAGACCGGCTGGCTCTACGGCGTCGAGTGCTCGCGCTGCCCGCCCGAGCGGCGCCGCTCGCAGGTGCTGGCGCGCCGGGAGCGGGTGGCGGCGCTCGAGTGCCCCGACTGCGGCGCCACGCTGGCGCCGGCCGAGGATCACCCGGACGTGCTGGTGGTGAAGGAGATGACCTACGAGGTGTGCGGCGCCTGCGGCGCGCGGCGCGGCGTGGCCCGCGTCCACAAGGTGCGCGACGTCTCCGGCGGCACCATGTAGCAGCCCTACGACGTCTCCCGCTCCAGGTGCTGCTCCGGGACGCCGGCGGCCCGCAGGTGGCGCGCCAGCTCCACGTCCACCTTGGTGACGTGCTCGGTGAGCCAGCGCTCCAGCCAGACGGCCACGCGCTGCGGCTCGATGCCGGGGCCGCGCGGGCGCTCGTGCTGGTCGGTGAGCGTCATCAGGTCCTTGATGAAGCCGTCGTGCGCCTTCTTGTGGGCGGCGGCGTCCGGGTAGGCCGTCTCCTCCATCCAGGCCTCCTCGGCGCCGAAGTGGGTCACCGCGTAGAGGCGCAGGAAGGAGAGGAGGATGCCGGTGTCCTGCCGGGACCGGGCGTTGAGGCTCGCCAGGAAGAGCGCGGCGCGCCGGAAGAGCTCCTGGTGCTGGGCGTCGATCTCCTGGACCCCGACCGACAGCGACGGCTTCCACTCGAGCATGTGTCTCTCCCGTGGATGCGATTTCTAGCCCTGCCGCTCCACCGGCCGCAAGGGAGGGGCGCGCCGTCCGTGGTCCTGGGGACGCGCGTCAGCCCCGCCGCGGCCCCTTCCCGCGGAACCGCTCGTCCAGGTACCGGACCGTCTCGTAGAGCGTCTCCTGCGGGTCGCGCGGCGCGAACCCCAGCTCGGCCGCCGCCTTCGACGAGTCGCAGTACCAGAAGCACTCGCCCATGGCGACGGAGGGGGCGTCGATGGGCGGCTCGGTGCCGCGCCAGGCGTGGAGCCGGCCGAGGAGCCGCGCCCCCGCCTCGCCCGCGCCGGCCGGGAGCCGCAGCCGCGGCGCCGGCACGCCGGAGAGCCGCTCCAGCCGGCCGAAGAAGTCGGCGAAGGACATGTTGGCGCCGCCGACGAGGTAGCGCTCGCCGGGCCGGCCGCGCTCGAGGGCCGCGAGGAAGGCCTGCGCCGCGTCGCGGACGTCGACGAAGGAGAGGCCGCCGCCCGGCATGGCCGGGATGCGCCGCTCCAGCGCCTTGAAGACCACGTCGGTGGAGGAGAGCCGGTCGTCGCCCGGGCCGAGCAGGAGCGACGGGTTGAGCACCACCACCGGCAGCCCGTGCTCGCGGTGGAAGCGGAGCGCCGTCTTCTCCTGGAAGATCTTGGAGAGGTAGTAGGGCCAGCCCGCCACCGCCTGCAGCGGGTAGTCGTCCGCCTCGGTGGCGATCCGCTCGGCGCGCGAGACGGCGATGGTGCCGGAGGACGAGGCGAGGACCACCCGCGACACGCCGCGCGCCACGCAGCCCTCGAGGAGCCGCCGCGTCGCCTGCACGTGGAGGGCGTAGATCTCGGCCGGCCGTTCGGGATCGAAGTCCACCTGGCCGGCCAGGTGGTAGACGGCCTCGACGCCGTCGAGCGCGCGCGCCACCGCGTCGCCGTCGTCGAGCGAGCCGCGGATCACCTCGGCGCCGAGCGCCTCGGCCGCCGGGGCGGGCGAGCGGCAGAGGAGCCGGAGCGCGTGGCCGGCGCCGGCGAGGAGCGGGACGAGCGCGCCGCCGAGGAAGCCGGTGCCGCCGGTGACGAGCAGCTTCACGGCTTCCCTTCTCCCTCTCCCCCACCGGGGGAGAGGGCCGGGGTGAGGGGGCGAGAGGCTGCCGGGACGTCCGGGGAGAGGGATGGGGAGCGGGGGCGTTGATCTGCGCGAGGGCTGGCGTCCTCACCGCCGAGCCGCCGCACCGCCTCCTCCATCAGGGCGGTCGCCCGCCGCGACGCCTCGCGCCGCGACAGGCCGGCGGTCAGCGCCTCGAGATCGGCGATCCGGATCGGCTCGCCGATGCGCACCTCGAGCGTCGCCCGGCGCGGCACGGCGCTCCCGACCGGCAGCGCCTCGTGCGTGCCGCCGAGCCAGACCGGCAGGACGTCCACCTTGGCGTGGAGCGCCAGGTGGCCGGCGGCCGGGTAGAACGGCCCCATGGCGCCGTCGCGGCTGCGGGTGCCCTCCGGGAAGATGAGCAGGTGGTAGCCGCGGCCGAGCGCCGTCAGGCCGGCCCGCAGGCTCTTCCCGAGCGAGCCGTGGCGCTCCATCGGGATGAGGTTGGTGAAGTTCTCGAAGTAGGCCCGCTTGAGCGGCGTGTCGAAGAAGTAGTCGCGCGCCGCCAGCGCCGCGAGCCGCTCCCCCTCCTCGGCGAGCGCCACCTTGACGAGCCCCATGTCGAGATGGCTCGCGTGGTTGGCCACCACGAGGACGTTCCGGTCGTGCGGCACGAAGGCCCGGCCGGTGACGCGGGCGCCGTAGAGCACCTCGTAGAGCGCCTTCTGGCCGGCGCCGAGGAGCCGCCGCCCGAAGGCGGCGAGCGCCGCCGGGACGGCCGGCGTCGGGGTCGGCTCGGCCGGAGCGTCCGC
>DASTGK010000021.1:0-2463 GCA_035719085.1 Anaeromyxobacteraceae bacterium | reverse complement strand
GTGCCGCTCGCCACCTCGTTGCCGAGCACGCCGGGCACGCCCGTCTCGCGCACGAAGGCGTCGACCAGCTCGGGCGGGAAGCCGCGCGGGAAGGTGCGCAGCCCTTCCGAGAGCACGATCCCCATCATCTCCCAGTGGCCGGTGATGGTGTCCTTGCCCTGCGAGCGCTCCTGCATCCGGCCGTAGAAGGCGCGCGGGCTCGCCGCCGGGGGCACGCCGGCCACCGGCGTCAGGTGGCCGAGCCCCATGGCGCCGAGCACCGGCAGCGCGAGGCCGCCGCAGGCGCGCGCGGTGTTGCCGATGGTGTCCGAGCCGACGTCGCCGTACTCGTGGGCGTCCGGCATGGCGCCGCAGCCGGCGGAGTCGGCGACGAGGATGAGCGCGCGGCGGGCCATCAAGGCCAACTTAGCAGCGGGCGGGCGCGGCGCCAGGAAAGGCCAGTGTTGCACCAATGGAACGGTGTTGTGCGTTTCGATGGATTGCGCCACCAACGGAACGAAGGCATTCATGGGCCCGTCAGCGCGAGAGCACCTCCGCTCCCGCCCGAACCGAAAGGAAGCACCCCATGGCCACCACCCCCTGGAACATCGACGTCAGCCACTCCGCCATCCACTTCTTCGTCCGCCACATGATCATCTCGAAGGTGCACGGCCGCTTCGCCCGGTGGAGCGGGGCGCTGCAGCTCGACACCGCCGACCTGACCCGGTCGAAGGTGGAGGTGAAGATCGACGCCGCCTCGATCGACACGCAGGTGGCCGACCGCGACGCGCACCTGCGCTCGCCCGACTTCCTCGACGTCGGCGCCCACCCGGAGATCACCTTCACCTCGAAGCGGATCGAGAAGGCCGGCGAGGGCTACCGCGTCGTGGGCGACCTCGGCATCCGCGGCACCGTCAAGGAGGTGGCGCTCGAGGCCGAGTTCGCCGGCACGGGCAAGGACCCCTGGGGCAACCAGCGGGCCGGCTTCTCGGCGCGCACCACGATCGACCGGCGCGAGTTCGGCCTCACCTGGAACGCGGCGCTCGAGACGGGCGGCGTGCTGGTGGGCGAGAAGGTCGAGATCTCGATCGAGCTCGAGGCCGTGGCCCAGGCCGCGGAGAAGGCGGCCTGATGGCTACTGCGGCGCACGCTGCCTGCCTGCGCCGGGCGGACTCCTCCGTCCGCTGCTCGACGGGCCTCTAGCCCGCCTGCGCTGCTCCGTCGTCGTGCGCCCCGGCTCGGCGACGGCATCGAGCGCCTCGCTACGCCATCAGCCCAGAGAGCAACTCGTCAGGCCACGCCGGGGGGCTCGAAGGCCCCCTCGACGATGGCCACCGAGGCCGAGGCGCCCACCCGGCTGGCGCCGGCGCGGACCATGGCGAGCGCCTGCGACGCGGTCCGGATGCCGCCGGAGGCCTTCACGCCGAGGGCGTCGCCCACCACGCGGCGCAGGAGCGCCACGTCCTCCGCCGTGGCGCCGCCCGGGCCGTAGCCGGTGGAGGTCTTCACCCAGGCCGCGCCGGCGGCGCGCGCCACCGCCGCCGCCGCCACCTTCTGATCGCGGTCGAGCGCGGCCGTCTCCAGGATCACCTTCACGGGCACCGCCACGGCGCCCACCACCGCGCGCAGGTCGTCGAGCACCTCGCCCCAGCGCCCCGCCTTCACGAGCGGCAGCGCCACCACCAGGTCGAGCTCCTCGGCGCCGGCCCGCGCCGCGGCCACCGCCTCGGCCACGCGGTCGGCGGTGCGCCCCTCCCCCTTCGGGAAGTCGACCACCACCGCCGTCCGCACCGCCGTGCCGGCGAGCCGCCGCCGCGCCTCGGCCGCGAAGCCGGCGCGCACGCAGACCGCGGCGAACCCGTGGGCCCTCGCCTCGTCGCAGAGCCGCGCCACCGCCTCCGGCGTCGCCTCCGGGGCGAGGAGCGTGTGGTCGATGAGCGGGGCGAGGTCGCGCGGGCTGCGCGGGTCGAGCGGCATGGCGGGCACCACCTCTAGTAGGTCGCGGTGAGGGCGAGCGGCGCCGCCACCTCGACCTCCGAGCCGGAGAAGGCCGGGAAGATCATGCGGCGGGCCACGCCGGCGAGGCAGACGCCGAGGTCGCGCTTCTGCAGCCAGGGCTCCTCCACCATGGCCCCCGAGACCAGGCCGGACGGGCTGACCGCGAGCCGCAGCGTCGCCTTCTTGCCGGCCAGGCGCAGCGAGGGATCGGCCTTGAGCGCGCGGGTGACGCAGGCGGCGAAGGCCTCGGCGTTCCGCGCCACGACGCGGCGCACCGCCGCCTCGTCGATGGCGCCGCGGCCGCTGTCGAGCTCGGCGCGGTCGGGGGCGGCCGGGGCGAGCGCCGCGTCCTCCTTGCGGTCGAGCAGGTCGAGCAGCTTCCGGTCCTTCTTGCCGATGGTGAGCTGGCGCTGGCGCAGCCGCTCGCGCTCCTGGGCGTCGCGCGCCCCCTCGAAGGCGACCTGGCCGCCCACGCCGCGCGGCTCC